>JAGVQJ010000158.1 GCA_020051775.1 Calditrichota bacterium
CTATCACAATGATCTGAATGATTACCCCACCGCGACAGGGTATAAGTTGATAGCTAAATCCTTACCCGAACAGATAATGGGATCTCCATTGGAATATTAGCACTCTTCGAACGGCTCCCAGAGTTGGTTTCACCCCTGTACATATCTCGCGGTATTTAACACGATTGAGTTCGAAGCTACCAACATTGACAACCTCTGGAACTTTGTACTTTTTTTCTCGTAGTACTAATAGAAAATCCCGACGGCATTGATGTTATAGCAATTTCTCAGTCATTTGACCTTTACGTTTCGTTTTATATAACCATCGGAGAACGTAATGCATGGAAACCACTTGCGCCATCGTGTTCTGATTTTCGCGGTCATCATGTTTATCATTTTCGTTCTCGCCGGCTGCGAGGATGCCACCGGACCTTCTGTTTCCAACTCTTACCTACAAGTTCAGCCCGAAAACCCACTGCTGATTAACTCCTTATCTTACCAATTCACAGCGGTGATGCATCAAAGCGATGGTTCAACCACCAACTTAACCACTCAATGCGATTGGCAGGTCAGTCCATCTTCTTTAGGTTATTTTAACAATAGCCAGGGTATTTTCTATACCTATAGCTCGGGCTTGGGCTATATTTACGCACGGCATAATGGATATTGCGACTCAACTATCATCCAAGTCGCAACGCTGAATGAGTTGATCGTAGAACCGACCAGTATCTATGTGGCGCCCGCACATACTCTTGAATTGCGCTGCCTGGCGGTGGTGTCCATGCCCGGCAATTGGTCAGACACTCTGGATTTCACTAACTCAGCCATTTGGATTAGCGACAATTCCAGCATCGCGGAGGTGACACCTTATGGCTTGCTGACAGGCAAAGCTCTGGGTAATACAACCCTGCGCGCCGGTTGGGGTAGTCTGTGTGAAAATGCCCAGGCGCATGTTGCCAACCTAGACTATGTCTCCCTGGATGTAGACCCTCAAATAGTGTTCTCCCCGCAAGACACGTTTCAACTCAGTGCTTTCGCCCATTATGGGTCCCACTCCCAGGACGTTTCTACCCAGTGTGACTGGCAAAGCTCCGACCCCGGCGTCATGAGTTTCCCGGGCACGACTTCTCCGGGTTGTTTAGTAGTACAGGCTCCGGGAACCGCTTCCATCCAGGCGATCTATGGCAGTACTACAAGTGAACCTGTGACCCTGACCTCCAAAGAATTGCAGTCTATCACGATCAGTCCAACGGACACAACTTTGAATTCCTTTGGTACGGTTCAATACACAGCGATCGGGCATTACAGTGATTATAGCACGTTTGATCTGACCGGGATGGTAGACTGGAGCAGTTCCAATCCCGGGATTGGCATGATCTCCGCCTCCGGAGTAGCCACGCCGGTGGATAGTGGCTCCTGTGTCATCACCGCCCGAAAAAACAGTCTTCTGAGCAATGCAGCTAATTTGGTGATAAACGTCGCGATGTGGGGTGAAAATTTCGATAATGGATTGATTCACACATGGGAAGAAGCCGGTGACTGGTTCATCCAAAATGGTGAATACGTCAACCAGACTGGTTATGGGGATAATTACAGTTATAACACCGACATGGAATTTTCCAACTTTAGAATGGAAGTGGATTTCATGCATTGCGGGGCCTATGTATACTACAGCTCAGGGATCTTGTTCAGGGGGAATTCCGGCATCGATGATCATTACTTCATCGTTATCTGGCCCACCGGTGATTACCGTATCGGTTGCGTTCAAAACGGAACTTGGGATGAGTTCGATTATGGCATGTCCACTGCTATAAACACCGGTTTCAATGTTTGGAATCACATCCGCGTCGAAGCGGTAGGGTCATCGTTGAGTTTCTATATCAATGACGAGTTTATATCGCAAGTAACGGATGATGCTTTGGTATCCGGCTCTGTCGGTTTCAATGGCGGTCCGGAAAGTGGATACGAGTTCCGGTACGACAATCTCACTATCGCACCGATAAGTGTGCAATCCCGCCCATTTTCCATCCCTACCGTCTCGACCAGAACCCCATTGGGCAATAAAAAGGAAGCTTTCACAAGACGATTGCAGTAAAATAGGAGCGCGTATTGAATTAAGGCGGGATGCGCGTTTTTGGCGTCCCGCCCTATCTCGTCCCCAATCCCTCCCGAAATCCCTTGACATTTCCCCCTTAAATCAGTACCTTTAATGCTTAATGCCTCCATGCTGGAACTCCAAATATAGCCTGATTAGTTTGATGAATATGACGATGGAAAATAATAATAATCGCAAGCTGTCCCTTTCGCGCCGCGACTTCCTTAAAAAAGCCGGAACCGGGGCTGCCGCTACACTGGCGGCGCAACCATTCGCTTCGTTGTTGTTGAATGGGAAACAAGCTTTAGCCGCCGGGATTGCCAAATCCGAATCTCAGCTTGACTCCGACACCATCCGCAAGCTGCTGGAAATCGCTTTATCGCGAGGCGGTGAGTTCGCCGAAGTGTACGTCGAGTACACGGCCAACAGCAGTCTGTCCCTGACCGAAGAACGCATTCGCCAGGCCAATTACGGTATTGTGCAGGGGGTGGGCATTCGGGTGCTGAAGGGCGCTCAGACCGGTTACGGTTACAGCGACGATTTCAGCTTTGAAAGCCTGAAAAGCGCCGCGCAGGTGGCTGCTTTCATCGCCGACCAGCCAAGCATTACGACGCAACCCCTGCGGTTGACTGCGAAAAAATATCCCAACGTCTCACCCATAAAAGCGAATCCCGATCAGGTGGCGGTCAAAACCAAGACTGACCTGCTATACCGTGCCAATTCCACCGCCCGTGGAGCCGATGGCCGCGTGACTCAGGTGGATGCCTCCTATGCGGACTCCATTTCGCTGCTCACCATCGCCAATTCCGAAGGGCTGCTGACTTATGATGAACGCGCACTATACCGTCTGAATGTCAGTGTAGTCACCGAAGCGGGCGACCGGCGCGAGAGCGGCTATCACGGCGGAGGCGGCAGATTGGGATTTGAACTGTTCGAGACCTTCACTCCTGAACAGGCGGCTAAAGAAGCCGTGCGTCAGGCCGCTGTCAATCTGGAGTCGGTGGACGCCCCCGCCGGTCCCAATGTCGTAGTGCTGGGCAACGGCTGGGCAGGCATCCTGCTGCATGAAGCCATCGGTCACGGCCTGGAAGCCGACTTCAATCGCAAGAAGACCTCGCTGTTCACCGACCGCATTGGTCAACGCGTGGCCTCCGATCTGGTCACGGTGATAGATGAAGGCAACATCCCCCATCGGCGCGGTTCGCTGACGGTGGATGATGAAGGCACCCCGACGCGCCAGAATGTGCTGATCGAGAACGGCATCCTGCGCAGCTACATGACCGACCGGCTGAATGCCAAGCTCATGGGCATGGAAATGACCGGAAACGGCCGCCGTGAATCTTTCAATTTTATGCCGGTGCCTCGCATGACCAATACCTACATGCTGGGTGGTGAGAGTACGCCCGAAGAGATCATTGGCTCGGTATCGAAAGGCCTGTATGCCAAGGCCTTCAGCGGCGGACAGGTGGACATTTCCAACGGTAATTTCGTGTTCAATGTCACCGAAGGCTACTTGATTGAGAACGGCAAAGTGACCGCTCCGGTTAAAGGGGCCACGCTGATAGGCATCGGGCCTGAAGTGCTGACCAAAGTGGAGATGGTGGGCAATGACTTCTCCTTAGACACCGGTGTCGGCACCTGCGGCAAGGCCGGACAGGGCGTGCCAGTGGGCGTCGGCCAACCGCATGTGAAAATTTCCGAAATCACCGTGGGGGGGACTTCGGTTCGAGGCCGCAGCATGACCGGGTAATATATGGGGAACAGGGAGAAGGGAACAGGGAATAAAATGAGGTCATTGCGAGGCGCGTTGTTTTTGCGCCGAAGCAATCGCCAGCGTTGAAACCACAGCTCGTGAACCGAAACTGTTGTCGGGGTCGTCCCTGACCCCGACATGATTATCCAATGCAGAATATGCCCAAACTCATTCATTCCCCCACGGTTATCTCTGCTGCCGGAACTCCTCCGAAGACCATCCAGGAATTCGTCGGGCGGGTGAACACGGGCACGGAAGCTCTGAGCATCGCTCGGATGAAAAGCCCGCAGGGGTGGTCCGAACCGGGGCAGCGACCCGAATTCGATGAGTACACGGTAGTGCTTTCGGGAATGCTGCTGGTGGAGTTTGATGGCGGCAGTCTCGAAATATCCAACGGTCAGGCGGTCATCACCAAGGCAGGAGAGTGGGTGCGTTACAGCACTCCGCACCCCGGCGGTGCGGAGTATATCGCCGTGTGCGTGCCGGCATTTTCACCGGAAACAGTGCATCGGGATAATCACTAATTCTAAAGACCAGCCATTATGAAACTTACCGACATCGCCCAATACACGTTAGAGCAAGCTTTAAAAGCGGGAGCCGACCAGGCTGACGTGTACTTGGAGCAGGGGCGGGAATCCACTATCACTGTGCGAATGGGGGAGCTGGAAGTCCTGAAGCAGGCCACCTCCAAGGGATTGGGATTGCGCGTCTTCATCGGCAACCGCTTGGGCTTTGCTTACACTTCGGATTTCGACCGCCAGAGCCTGAAAGCCTTCGCCGCTCGCACAGCGGAAATGGCCCGGGAGATCAGCGCCGATCCGCATAATGTGTTGCCCGAAGCCGCTGTTAAAGCTGTTTATCCCGACTTGCAGCTCTACGATCCGCAAGTGGCCGAGATTCCGGTTGATTGGAAGATTAAAGCCGCCAAAGAGATGGAAAGAGCCGGGATGGGTTATGATCCCCGCATCAACAATTCCGGTGGAGCGAGCTTTTACGACGGCGACGTAGAATCCGTCATTGTCAATTCCCTGGGAGCGCTGCACAGCTATCGCTCCTCAAGTTGCACCCTGGCTTGTTCGCTAGTCGCAGAGCAAGATGGGAAAAAGCAGACCAATGGTTGGTCGTCCAGCAAACGATATTTTAAAGTATTGGAAAGCCCTGAACAAGTGGCGAAAGTTGCGGCGCAGCGCACCGTGCGCATGTTGGGAGCTACCAAGCCTGAAACTCAAGTTGTCCCGGTTGTGTTTGACCCGCAGATGGCCGCCGGATTCATCGGCATCCTGTTCGGAGCGTTGAACGGCGACAGCGTTCACAAGCGCTCCACCTTCATGGTGGACAAACTGGATCAGAAAATTGCGCCCGACCATTTCACGCTCTTGGATGACGCTCTGATGGTGCGCGGCTTGGGTTCGCAACCGGTGGACGATGAAGGCATCCCTACGACCACGCACACGGTCATGGATCACGGGGTGCTTAAAATGTACTTCTATGACGCCTATTCAGCTCACAAGACCGGCATGAAACCCACTGGCAACGCCCGGCGCGGTTATAGTTCCACTCCCTCGGTCGGAGCCTGGAATCTGTATCTGAAGGCCGGAGATAATACTCCTGAGCAAATAATCAAATCGGTGGATAACGGTCTGTACCTGACCAGCACCATGGGCTTCGGCGTTAATTTCACCAGTGGGGATATGTCTCGCGGCGCTTCCGGTCTCTGGATCGAAAAGGGCGAGCTGACTCATCCCGTCGAGGAGGCCACCATTGCCGCCAACCTGCTGGACATGCTCAAAAACGTTGTAATGATCGGTAACGATCTGGAATTCCGCCGTTCCACCGCCGCCCCGACTATCCGTATTGATGGCATTACCGTATCAGGGAAATAGAAGATCTGTAGATGACTGAATCCTCGCGAGACGTCATCATCATCGGCGCGGGCCCGGCCGGCATCGCTGCGGCGATCCAGTTAAAGCGCAGTGGAATTGATCCCCTAATCTTCGAGAAAGACGCGCCCGGCGGCCTGTTGCGCAACGCCAACCTCGTGGAAAATTATCCCGGTTTCCCTAACGGGGTCGTGGGGCCCAAATTGGTGGAACTGATGACGCGGCACCTGCGCGAAACCGGCGTTGAGTTGATTCACGAGGAAGTCCTGGAGGCCGATTGGTCTGATGCTTTTGTCATCGGAACGGCCGCACGTGCATGGAACTCGAAGGCGCTGATTATTGCCACCGGCACCAAGCCCAAGCCGCTGCCGTTACCCCATCCGACGGGGGTAGTCGGGAAGCATCTGTTTTATGAGGTCCATTCATTGTTGCACCTGAAAAGCGAATCCATCGTCATCCTGGGCGCAGGAGATGCTGCCTTCGACTATGCCTTGAATCTGGCCGGACGCGGCAACCAGGTAACCATTCTGCATCGCGGATCTGACACTACCTGCCTCCCCCTGCTCCGACAGCGAACCGAGCGCCTCGACAATATCGTTTTTCGGCCAAACGTCGAAGTGTTGCGCATCGAGGAGGCGCACTCTGGATTGAGGCTGATTTGTCGGGTTGAGTCAAGCGAGATCAAGCTAAATGCCGTATATGTGATCGCAGCCTTCGGTCGCGAACCGTACTTGAACTTTATAACCCCACAGTTAAAGTCTCAAGTCGAGATGCTTACGGCTCGGGGCATTCTTCATATAATCGGGGATGTGGTTAACGGAAGCTTTAGGCAGGCTGCCATAGCAGCAGGGGATGGAATCAAGGCCGGAATGATGATTTATAAGCATTTGCAGCGAAAGGACGCATGAAGGTACTTGCACGCGCCGGGGAAGGAGATATTGCCCGTGTATATTTGGCTCAGACTGACGATGGACGGTTGATCGAGTTCGCCGAATCGCTGCAACCCAATACGCCGATTGACAAGAAATGGGTGCTATGTATTTCCACCCTGTTCGGTTGTCCGGTGAATTGCCGCATGTGCGACGCGGGCGGTTCCTATGAAGGCAGGTTATCCGCTCAGGAAATGTTGGCGCAGATTGATTACCTCATCCGGTTGAGGTTTCCCGAGGGCGTTGTCGCGGTCGAAAAATTCAAGGTTCAATTTGCACGCATGGGGGAACCAGCCTTCAATTCGGCGGTGCTGGATCTGTTGGGAATTCTACCTGATAAATTCAATGCGCCGGGGTTGATCCCCTCTTTCTCGACCATCGCGCCGGAAGGAACGGATCGGTTTTTTGAGCGCCTGAAAGAAATCAAGAACCGTCTGTATCCCGGACACTTTCAGTTTCAGTTTTCCCTGCATACCACCGATCCAGAATCAAGACGTTGGTTGATTCCGGTCAAGACCTGGAGCTTCGCAAAAATGGCACGGTTCGGCGAATCATTCCGGGAACCCGGCGACCGGAAAATCACTCTGAATTTCGCCTGGGCCCAAGGTCAACCGATGGATTCGGCTATCCTGCTCGATCATTTCGATCCGGAAATCTTTCTCATTAAGATCACACCGGTCAACCCGACTTTTAAAGCGGTCTGCAATGGTTTAGTTTCGGTGCTGCCGGAAAACCCCAATCACGAATCCATCAATGCTCTACGCGCCGCCGGTTATGAAGTCATTCTCAGCATTGGTGATCTGCGGGAAAATAGTGTGGGCAGCAATTGTGGGCAATACGTGTCTGCGTATCAGCGAGGCGGTCAAACTCTGTCAACCGCCTATCAATGTTCTCTAACGCCGGTATAATCTGGCTCTGGAACCTCATGAAAAAACTACTGTGCCCCTGTCTTGTCCTGGCGATTTTAACCCTGCCAGTTCTGGCGCAACAGCCGGAGAAGTATCCCAAACCCACAGGATACGTTAACGATTTTGCCGGAGTCGTGGAACCGGAATACGCCCGGCGCATCGAAGCGCTCGGCCAGGAGCTTGCCGAGAAGACCGGCGCACAATTAGTGCTGGTGACGGTTAAAAACCTGAACGGCAACGATGTGCAGGATTTCGCCAATCGCCTGTTCAAAGCCTGGGGCATCGGTCAGAAGGGCAAAGACAACGGTCTCCTGATGGTGGATGCGATGGAAGACCGGCGGGTTTGGATCGAAGTGGGGTATGGTTTAGAAGGTCTATTGCCGGATGGCAAAGTCGGCTCCATCCTGGATCAGTACGTGGTGCCCGAACTTCGAGCGGGGAATCGTGGCGCGGCCTATTATGGAGGTCTGGCGGCTGCGGCTGATGTCATCGCCGCGGACGCCGGAGTGACTTTGGGGGGCGAACGACCCGCACCGGTTCGATCAAGGGGAAGCCGGTCTGATTACGATCTGGGCGATATCCTTCGGTTGCTGCCTCTATTGTTGATTTTCTTATTCATTTTCGGTCGGCGCGGTGGTGGAGGATGCCTCTGGCCGATGATCTTTATGGGGATGGGCGGTGGCCGAGGCTTTGGCGGAGGCGGCTTCGGGGGCGGTTTGGGCGGCGGTGGATTCGGCGGCGGCTTCGGTGGTTTCGGCGGCGGTGGTTCGGGTGGCGGCGGGGCTGGCAGAGGTTATTAGATGAACGATTACAAACAGAAAATCCCCCTGGTTTTGATCCTGTTGCTGGGTGCTGTTTTATTGTTCGCCAATCTCGGATTATACGATCTGTGGGGCGATGAGGTCTTCTCCTTCCCCAAAGGCAACAGTTTCGCCGAGGCTCTGGCTCATTCCAAGGTCGTCCAGGTTTCCGTGCACCCGCCTCTGCATCTGCTGATGCAGTATGTCTGGATTCACACCTTTGCGGGGTTGGATCTGGCTCTGAACCGATTCATTTATGCTATCTTTGGATTGCTGAACGTTTTTCTCGCCTACTTGATCGGCAAAGAGCTCTACAATCACCGGACCGGTTTAATCGCCGCGTTTTTAACGGCCACCAGCCCCTACCTGGTGATGTATTCGCGCATGGTGCGCTACTATCCCTTAACTGCGTTCCTGGTGCTATTGGTAGTCTGGCTCTTCTTGCGGTATCGGCGCACTCAAAGATGGTCTGACTGGGCCTGGTTTACTCTGGCTGGTGTAGCGTTGATTTACGAAGACTATCTGGGAATCGTCGTGCTTGCCGTGTTATACCTTTTCACCTTTCTGCGATTTAAAGACCATAGAACCCTGATCCCGAAGCTGTTGCTGTCGGCTCTGGTTATTTTCGTGCTCTTCCTGCCTTGGCTGCCGGTGTTGACACAGCAGTTGGGGCATGGCACTGATCCCTACCCGGAACTGGCGAAACAGACCCAGCAGGAAAATCCCCGACTGGCGCAAAAGCAAGTCGGCCTGCGCGGGATGATCTTCGATACAATCATGAAGGTTGGCTATCTATTTTATACCTTTAGTCTTGGCGAAACCACCTACCCTTGGCGCTGGATCGTCAGTTTACCCGTGATGGGCGCGTTTCTGGCGCTGCTTTGGGGTGGCGCCTTTCGGCGGCGTGTCACCGGAAATGATAGCACCACATTGCTGATCTTCACACTGTCTGGTTCACTGGTGTTGTTGCTGATCTTAAGCCAGATCCACGGACAGTTTTCCTCGCGGGCTTTCCAGCTCCCTTCCAAGCTGATGTTCCTGCTCCCCCTGTTCCTTGTGCTGGTGGCACGTGGTGGGGATAACCTGAAAAGCCGGCTTCCCCAGATTACACTGGGCGCGGTCTTGATCCTGGGGAATGGCTATGGCCTGACCAACTACTTCAGCGGCCGCCAGTTCATGAATGCGAAGTATCTAACACCCTGGCGGCAGATGCAAGCGGTCATCGAGTCACAATCCGAACCCCAGGATTTGATACTGACCGATGAAGAAGCCCTTTTGAAGCAGCTTTATAATAGCGACAGCCCTTTGAACTCCTTTGGTTTGGTGGGCGCCATCGAAGAATCTCATAATCGCTTCGTCCGCGTCGGGCCTTATGACTTATATTTGGTCATCCGTTACCGCGGTGACGAGCAGATCACCATCGAAGGGTTGGCGGTCCGGGACAGCTTGAAGCAATTATATCCCTTGCTCGACGTCGCCTATTACGTTCCCACCGACCCGGAGGCGGCGCCGTTCTGGAAGCGCTTTCTGGGCAAGGAGCCCAACCCCTATCTCGTGGAAGTCTACCGTTTTCGGGTGGAACTTGCACCCGGCGATACCATCATTTCAAACTATGGAGAATAAACATGCCGGCCAAACAGGACCCTGAAGTTATTGCCCGCAAATTCGCCGATCAGATGCAGGCGGCATTCGGACCTCAACTGGAGTCTCTCCTGCTCGTGGGTTCAGCCGCTCGAGGCGATTTCCAGCCGGGCAAATCCGACGTCAACACTTTGGTGGTGCTTTCCACCGCCGGCATGGAGCAACTGGAGAAGGCCTATCCCCTCCTGCAATCCTGGAAGAACCGCGGGTTGGCCCTGCCCCATTTCATGACCCGGCAGTCCCTCGAGCGTTCGGTGGACTCTTATCCGCTGGAAATCTTGGATTTCAAATCCTTCCATCGTCTCCTCGTTGGAGCTGATTGCCTTTCCGGCTTGCAAATCCCGCCGGAACCACTAAGAGTGCAGATCGAACGTGAAGCTCGGGGCAAGCTGTTTCTGCTGCGCCAGGTTTGGGCGGCGCAGGCCGGGCATGATCGCGAGCTGTCCGAAGTCATGCGGCAGGCGTTGAAAGCTTTCACCGTAATCTTCCAAGGAATCCTGACGCTAAAGGAACAGCCCATTCCCGCGGATCGAACCCAGTTGTTCGACAAAGCCGCACAGATCGCTGGATTTTCAGCGCCGATTTTCCGCCGGATCCACGAACTGCGATTAGGTCACAAGGAACAGAAGCCGCATGACCTGTTTAAAGCTCTCCTGCATGAAGTCACGGGTATCGTGGCGTGGGTAGATGGGTATAAAGGTTGACCTGTGCCAATACCGCAATCTTATCATCGTATAAACAACAGAAAAACATCAAACTGGTAACGATTCAGTAGAATTTCTCCCCTATGCTCCAAGTCATCCAGGATTTCAAATCAGGCGCGATCCGCCTGGTGGACGTGCCCGCACCGGAAGTATCTCCAGGAAACGTGCTGGTGCGCACGCGGGTATCCGCCATTAGTGTCGGCACCGAGCGCACCACCGCCGACGTGGCTCGCAAGAGTCTGATCGGCAAGGCCCGCAGCCGTCCCGATCTGGTGCGCAAGGTGTGGGAAAACGTGCAGCGCGAAGGTCTCGCCACGACCATCAAGAAAGTCAAGGGGCGCCTGGACGAATGGAAGCCTATGGGTTACAGCGCCACGGGTGACGTATTGGCGGTTGGTGCAGGCATAGATGATATTCTGCCGGGAATGCGGGTGGCGTGTGCCGGAGCCGAACACGCCGGTCACAGTCAGATCATTCTGGTGCCCAAGAACCTATGCGTTCCCCTCTTGGACAGCGTTCAGTTCGAGGATGCAGCGTTTACGACCATCGCTTCCATTGCTCTGCAAGGCATTCGCCGTGGGGAAGTCAACCTGGGCGACAACGTAGTAGTATTGGGGCTTGGATTAGTAGGCCTGTTGACCGTGGATCTCTTGAAAGCCAGTGGTGCCAATGTCCTGGGAATGGATATTCGCGGATCAGCGTTGGATTGGGCGAAAAAGTTTAACGTAGACCAAACCGTGCTCTTGGGCGAGGACGATCCCGAAGAAGCAGTAGCCGCTTGGTCGGGGGGGCGCGGCGCTGATCTGGTAATCCTGACTACAGCCACCCAATCCAGCGTGCCGATGCGCATGGCGCCGACATTGCTTCGCGATCGCGGTCGCCTGGTGGTGGTAGGCGTGGCAGGATTGGCGCTGGAACGGGAAGTCTTCTACATGCGCGACCTGGAACTGCTCTTCTCGCGTTCCTATGGCCCCGGTCGCTACGATCCAGGTTACGAGGAGAAGGGCCGCGACTACCCCATCGGTTTCGTGCGTTGGACCGAACGGCGCAATATGGAAGCCGTAATCAGTTTAATCGCCCAGGGAAAGATTCATCCCTCCAAATTGATTACCCATCGTTTCCCCATCACCGAAGCGGACAAAGCCTACCAGATGATCTTGGAAGGGAAGGAAGCGCCCGTCGGGGTGATCCTGAACTACCCGGATGAACCGGTCACGAGTCGGCGCATGACGATTTCAGCGCGCCCGGCGGCCAAATCACTGAAAATCGGAGTTATCGGTGCGGGAGGTTTCGCCCGGAATTTCATCCTACCGCAGATTGCCCGCTGCTCGGACGCTCAAATTGCCATGGTCGCGACGGCACACGGACATACGGCCCGCATGGTCGCCGAGAAGTACGGCATCCCCGAAGCCACAACCGATGCCGCGCAAGTGTTGAATGACGACTCCATTAATATGGTTTTCGTCCTCACCCGGCACGATACTCACGCCTCGCTGGTTTGCGAAGCGCTGCGTCGCGGCAAGATGGTCTACGTAGAAAAACCGCTGGCGATGAATCAAGCGGAACTGGTTCAGGTGGAAGAAGCGCTGCGGAATTCGCCTTTCCCCTGGTTAATGGTCGGCTTTAATCGGGTCTTCTCGCCCCATACCGCCTTTTTGAAGAAGCATTTCCCGCAATCGCCCGCCTTCATGTTCTATAGAGTCAACGCCGGGACACTGCCCGCCGGCAGTTGGATGAAAGATGCTCAGTCCGGAGGTGGACGCTGGGTAGGGGAAGGTTGCCATTTTCTGCACTTTGCGCGGCACTGGATGGGTGTTGACCCGGTGGCATTCATGGCCAGCGGGATTCCGTTGCGCGGGGAAGATCCGATGGAAAACCTGAGCCTGTTTCTGGACTTCGGGCCGAAGGGGACATTCAGCCTGCTCTACACTTCGCGCGGCGCTAAGAAGTATCCCAAAGAGCACCTGGAGGTGTGGGGCGAAGGCAAGACCGCCGTGCTGGAGGATTTCCGTAGCGTTACGGTTTTTCCCGGGAAGAAAGTGCACAAGAGTAGCGGGCAGGACAAAGGCATTGACACCGAAATCGCGCGAACTTTGGAGGCTGCCCTGAAAGGCGCGCCTCCGCCCCTGGATCAGGAAGAGTTGCTGGCGACGCACCGACTCCTGTTCCAGATCGAAGACAGTCTTCGTCAAAAGTCATAACCTCAATTCAAAGTGAGAATCTCATGAAACGTGGAACGATTATTCTTCTGGTCGTATTGGGTCTGCTGGTCATCATCGGTATGTCTCTCTACGGCTTTGTCAAAGGCAGTTACAACGCTCTGGTTTCCGGCGACGAAGGCGTTAAAGGCGCCTGGGCGCAGGTGGAAACCCAACTCCAGCGTCGTTACGATCTCATTCCCAACCTGGTGGAGACGGTCAAAGGCTATGCCACCCACGAACGCGAAGTTCTGACTCAGGTCACCGAGGCGCGCGCCCGGGTTGGCGGTTCAGCCACGATCGAGGACAAGATCAGCTCTAACAACCAGCTCTCGGCAGCCCTATCTCGGTTGCTCATGGTGGTGGAAAGCTACCCCAACTTGAAGGCCAATGAGAATTTCGTCCGTCTGCAGGATGAACTGGCGGGCACGGAAAACCGCCTCGCGGTGGAACGTCGCCGCTACAACGAAACTGTGCAGTTGTACAATGTGATGTTGCGTCAGTTTCCCCGCAACCTCATCGCCAACATGTTCGGCTTTCAGCGCGCCGCCTTCTTCGAAGCGCCCGGCGAAGCCAAAACCGCTCCCAAGGTGGAATTCTGATGAACGATCCGCGCTTGAAAAAAATGGCTCGGATTCTTTCGGAATACTCGCTCGGCTTGAAGCCGGGCGATTTATTTCTAATCCAGTCCAGCGACGTAGCGGCTCCGCTGATCCGCGAGGTTTTCTACGAAGCCTTGCTGGCCGGAGCCTATCCGTACCTGAAGGTCACGCTCGAAGGTGTAGCCGAAATCCTGTATAAAACCGCCTCTGACGACCAGTTGACCTTCATCAGCGAGCTGCAAAAACTGGAAGTTGACAAGATCAATGCGGCTCTAACCATTTTAGGCACGCATAACACTCGCAGCCTGGCCGGAGTGGATCCGCAGCGCATCGCATTCCAGAAGCAAGCGGGTACGCCATTGTCGCGCCGCATCCTGGAACGAATCGCTGCGGGCGAACTGCGCTGGTGCGCCACCCAATTCCCTACTTTCGCAGCCGCTCAGGATGCCAATATGTCCTTGACCGAATACGAGGATTTCCTCTTCGCGGCCTGCGGCTTGGATCAGGATGATCCCGTCGGTCACTGGAGAGCGCTGGCGGCGAATCAGGAGCGCGTGATCTCGGTAATGCCCACTAAGAAGACCCTGCGCCTCACTGCCGCGGACACCGACCTGACCTTTTCGGTTGAAAATCGCCGTTGGGTCAATGCCGCCGGCAAGGAGAATTTCCCCGACGGCGAAATCTTCAGCTCTCCTATCGAAGAATCGGTCAACGGACAGATTCGCTTCTCCTACCCGGCCATTTACCAGGGGCGCGAAGTTGAAGATGTGCGTCTGGTGTTCGAGAACGGCCAGGTGATTAAAGCCCAAGCCACTCGCGGCATGGATCTGTTGAAAGCCATGCTTCAGGTTGACGACGGATCAGCGTTCGTTGGCGAATTCGCTTTCGGGATGAATCCGGGCATCACCCGCTTCACCCGCAACACCCTCTTCGATGAAAAGATCGGCGGAACCATGCACCTGGCTTTGGGAGCTTCCCTGCCCGAAACCGGCGGCAAGAACCAATCCGCCATCCACTGGCCTATGGTGATGGATCTGCGGTCGGGGGGAGAAGTCAGTGCGGAAGGGGAGCTGATCTACAAGGATGGTTCCTTTGTGGTTTGACACCCGATTAAAATCGGGTGCACGCTGAAAGAGAAGTCGTTGAAACGGCTATTTTCTCTCAGTGGTTTTAACCACTTTAAATTGACGAGCACCGGAATTTATTCCGGTGGCGGGAGCGTTCGGTTCTATGAGCACAATAATCACCCTCACCACCGACTTCGGCACTACCGATGGCTATGTCGCCGCGATGAAAGGCGTAATTCTATCCATGGCGCCCGAAGTGACCATCGTAGATGGCACTCACGAAATCGAACCTCAAGTGGTGCGACAGGCGGCGGTGGCCATCTATACCTTTGCGTCATACTTCCCCGCTGGAACCATTCATGTCGTTGTGGTTGATCCCGGAGTTGGAACGAAGAGAGCGATTTTAGCGGTCGAAGCTTTGGACCAGATCTTCATGGCTCCGGATAACGGTCTGCTGTCACTGATCTTCGATTCCGATCCGCCGGCTCGCGTTTTCCGCGTCGAAAACCGGGTCTTATTCCGGCCCGAAGTGTCCGCCACCTTCCATGGGCGGGATATCTTCGCTCCGGTGGCTGCGCACCTGGCTTCCGGTGTGCGTTTGGAAGACGTCGGCCCGCAGACCGACCAATATGTTCGCGGATTGATACCAAAACCTGAAGTCTTCGGCGAATCCATCATAGGCCAGGTCATCTACCGGGATCGTTTCGGAAATTTGATGACCAATATCACCCTAGAGCATCTGAAGGGGCTTGATTTTGCCAGGGTGAAAGTGAAGGTCGGTAACTTGGAATTACATGGTATATTTTCCACTTACGGGGAGGTGGAGAAGGGACAACCGCTGGCTTTGCTTGTGTCGTCGGGATTCTTGGAAATCGCGGTGCGGGAGGGAGATGCGGGGAAATTATTCAACCTGGTCGTGGGGGGAGTGGTTGTAGTGGGTATTTATAAATAATTCAGAAATCAAAGATCAAAATTGAATTTCACCGCTGGCGGATTATTTTATACCGATGCTCGAAAGTAATTTCCGATGTTTCCTGGATTCCAGCTTTCGCCCGGCACGGACGGTCGTGCCGACCGCTGGAATGACTGAGTACCTTGCATTTTTAGGGTCATCCCAGCGAAAGCTGGGATCCAGACGGGAGAATATTTTCAAGAACTGCTATATAAGCCCAGTCCCCCACTGCCGAATCGCGCAGCATTCGGCGAAAAAAGGGCTATTAGCCCCTTGACTATCAGGCTCATTTTAGCTATATTAGCCCGTATACTCTTTAAATGAATCCCCCGTCCCAACGTAAAACTATAGGAACTGTTATGAACCTTAAACATTTCATGGTTGTAATTGCGATGATAACTTTGATCGCCTCCAATCTTCACGCTCAAGCCGCCAAGGAGCGCAGCGAGATCCCCGAGAAATACAGATGGCGGACTACCGACATTTATCCCGATATCACCGCCTGGCAGAAGGATTTTGAATCCCTGAAGACGGACATTGACAAGCTCACGGCCTTCAAAGGGCGTTTTGCCGGGGACAAAGCGGTTGAAGTGCCGAAAGCGTTGATTGAGTTCAATAAACTCTCCGACGAACTGGGCAAGAAATTTGAGCATGTTTACACCTATGTCGCCTACAATGGGGATGTGGATCTGGCCAATTCCGAATGGGATGGCCGCAACCAGCAGGTGCAGATGTTGTGGGTGGATTACAGCCAGAAGCTGGCCTGGCTTGAGCCGGAACTGCTGAAAATTCCCCAGGAAACCATGCGCAGGTTTATCGCTGAAAATCCTGCGCTGAAAGATTACGAGAAGTATTACAACGATATGTATTTGCGCCAGGCGCACGTGCTGTCCGAAAAAGAAGAAGAGATTCTGGCGCTGGCCGGTAACATCGTGGAAACTTCCTCAGACGTTTTCGGCAAGCTGACGGATGTGGATTTGAAGTTCGGCTCTATCCAGGTGCCGCGCCGGGATGAGAATGGTAACCCGGTCAAGGATGCGAACGGCAACGCCCTCCTGGATTCCGTGGAAGTCAGCGACGCCGGTTATGTCAACTGGCGCACCGACCCTGACCGCCAAATCCGCCAAGATTACCATAACAAGCTATTCAGCGGTTATAATGAGTACGGCACCACCATTGCCGCTCTGATGAACGGCAATGTGATGAAAAACGTCTTTTACGCCAAAGCCCGCAAATACGATAATACCCTGCAGGCAGCTCTTTTCAGCACATTTGTGCCGGAAAAGGTCTATACCAATCTGGTGGAAACAGCGCGTAAAAACTCTGCGCCGCTGCATAAATACAACGAAGTACGCAGACGCATTCTGGGCGTGGATCACTACCGCCACTGGGATTATTACGCCGGGCTGTTCAAAGAGCCTGAGAAGCGCTACACCTGGGAAGAAGGCGTGGCCATTGTGGTTGATGCCTTGAGGCCATTGGGTGAGCAGTACGTCAAAGACATTGCCTTCGGTTTGAATCCCGGCAGCGGCTGGGTGGACCCGTTCTACAGTAAAGGCAAGCGCGGCGGAGCCTACTCCGGATCCAGCTACATGATTCACCCCTTCATGCTGTACAATTTCGACGTAGATAAGGGCTTAAATCGCGAGGACGTCAGTACGGTGGCACACGAAGTTGGGCATTCCATGCACACCTACTACTCAGAAAGAGAGCAACCTTACGTCAATTATGGCTACGCAATTTTCAACGCTGAAGTGGCTTCCACGACCAACGAAGCGCTGTTGAATGCCAAACTGTTGCGCGAAGCTCGCGAAGCTTACAAGAAGGCGAAAAAAGGCCCTGCGAAGGACGCGGCTAAACAGAACCTCATGTCGCTCCTGGAAGCCAACCTAAGCGGCGCACGAGATACCTTCTACCGCCAGACCATGTTTGCTGACTTCGAGTTGGCCGTTAACCGCATGGGTGAAAATAGCCAACCCATTACCAAAGAATCGCTGGATACACTGTACCTCGGCCTGTTGAATACATACCAGGGTCCGGCGCTGGAATATGAGCCACTGTCCTCGGTGGAATGGGAACGCATCCCTCATTTTTATCGGGGTTACTACGTGTACACCTACGCTACCAGTTATGCGGCGGCGATGGCTATCGCGGAAAAAATTCAAACCGAAGAGCGTTTGGGCAAGCACGACGCCCGCGACCGCTACCTTAATTACCTGGCCAGCGGGTCGTCCAAGCACCCGGTGGAGCTGCTGCAGGATGCCGGTGTGGATATGTCCACACCAGCTCCCATCGAAGCTTGTACCCGATGGTTTTCCGGTCTGGTGGATGAATTGGATGCGCTATCCAAAACTCCACAAGGGCAATAGAAACCACCGTCATCACAAGTAACAATGAGAAGGGCGGGGGGGGGCGACCCCGCCCTTTGGCTATAGCCTAAAGGAGCCGTCATGATCTACGAAATTCGGCGTTTCGACTTGGGTAGCGTCTTCAAGATCACCTTCCTGGTATCCCTGGTAGTGGCTCTTATCCTTGGAATTTTCTTCGGCATGTTCATTTTGAGGATGATTGCTACCATCAGCCCCATGATTCAGGATGAGATGCCGATGGACGTCACGAAGGTTGCGGGCGCAGGAGTAATCTTCTTAATCGGATTCCTGGCGGTAGCTATGGCACTGCAATGGTCGGTGATGGCCGTCATCGCCGCGGCAGTGTACAACGTCCTGGCCGGGTCCATCGGCGGTCTGCGTATGGAACTGTCAGAACCGGCGCCGCGCCATCTCGTTTCGGCTGTGCCGGTGGTGACGCCGCAGCCGCCGATCTCAATTATCCCCCCCGGCCCCCCTTGAAAAGCGGGGGTGACTCGCGGGCGGGAGGGTTCCCCCCCTTGTCAAGGGGGGAATTGAAGGGGGGATCAGAGACGATGTCTACAATCGTGATTACAGGATACAAGAATGCCAGAAATTAATCCAACTGAACCCAGTAACTTCATCGAACAAATCATCACCGAAGATATCAAGCAGGGCAAAAACCAGGGCAAGGTGCACACGCGCTTCCCGCCTGAACCCAACGGCTACCTGCACATCGGCCATGCCAAGTCCATATGCCTGAACTTCGGTTTGGCGCAGAAATTCGGGGGGAAGTGCAACCTGCGCTTCGATGACACCAACCCGGTCAAGGAAGAGCAGGAGTACATTGACGCCATCATGCGCGACGTGCGCTGGTTGGGTTTCGATTGGGAAGACCGGTTGTTTCATGCCTCGGACTATTTCGAACAACTCTGCGCCTGGGCGGAAAAACTGATCCAGGACGGCAAGGCCTACGTCTGCGACCTTTCCGCTGAGGATGTGCGTCTCACACGCGGCACGTTGACGCAACCGGGTAAGGAAAGCCCCTTTCGCATCCGCTCGGTGGAGGAGAATTTGGATCTCTTCCGCCGTATGAAGGCGGGCGAATTCCCCGACGGCTCGCATACGCTACGAGCGAAAATTGACATGGCCGCGCCGAACCTGAATTTGCGCGATCCCGTGCTGTATCGCATCCTGCGCGCGACACACCCCCGAACCGGAGACCAATGGTGCATCTACCCCATGTACGATTGGGCGCACGGCCAGTCGGATTCCATCGAGGGCATCACGCATTCCATCTGCACGCTGGAATTCGAAGACCACCGCCCGCTTTACGATTGGTTCGTGGAGCAACTGGGCATCCACCATCCACAGCAGATCGAATTCGCGCGGTTGAATCTTTCCTACACGGTGATGAGCAAGCGCAAGCTGCTGCAATTAGTGCGCGACGGCCGAGTATCCGGCTGGGACGATCCCCGCATGCCCACGCTCTCCGGCCTGCGTCGCCGAGGCTACACGCCCGAAGCGATCCGCAATTTCACCGAACGCATCGGTCTGGCCAAGCGCGCCAGCGTGGTGGACGTCGCTTTCCTGGAACACTGCCTGCGTGAAGACCAGAATCAGCCCGCTCCGCGGCGCATGGCTGTCCTCCGCCCGTTGAAAGTGGTCATCGAAAATTACCCAGAAGGCCAGGTCGAACAGATGGAAGCGATCAACAATCCCGAAGATCCTTCCGCCGGGATGCGGCTGCTGCCGTTTTCTCGGGAACTATATATCGAACGGGACGACTTCCGCGAAGAGCCGCCGCCCAAGTTCTTCCGGTTGGCGGTAGGGCGCGAAGTGCGATTGCGCTATGGCTACATCATCAAGTGCGAGCGGGTCATCAAAGATGCCACAACGGGAGAGGTAATCGAGCTGCGCTGCACTTACGACCCAACTCCGCTGGCGCAGATCACCCGTAAGGTGAAATCCACGCTACACTGGGTGTCGGCTCAAGCCGCGGTAAACGCTGAAGTGCGCCTGTACGATCACCTGTTCACGCAGGAAGACCCCGAGGACGTGCCCGAAGGCGAAGACTGGACGGCGGGCTTGAATCCCAATTCCCTGGAGATTTTAACCGGCTGCAAGCTGGAACCGATTCTTGCCGAAGCCGAATCCGGCTATCACTGCCAGTTCGAGCGCCAGGGGTATTTCTGCGCCGATTTGGACAGCAAGCCGGGTAGACCGGTCTTCAACCGTTCGGTGGGATTGAAAGATGAATGGGGGAGGTTGGAAAAGAAACAAGGGGCTGGGGGTTAGGGATTGGGGGCTGGTTTCGCTTCACGGAATGGTCCGTGACGCCCGGAAAATAAGGAAGATGGAGGGTTAGAGGGTAAATAATTGATATTTAGCGTTATTGTGGACAGCTCAAAAAAGAATTTAGAATTCTATCTTCGTGTATGAATTCCATTTATAGCCATCTGGGTTAATTATTCTCCTTTCTCTTTTAAGAATGGTTAGGGCCCTTTTAAGGTTATTTTTAAAAACACCCGGACCGGCATCAAATAATGCCCAATGATAAAGCTTTTCTCCGGTGATTTTCGTCCCTCTAAACATTGTATATACAGCTTCTGCAATAGCTGCGTCTGGCATCTCGTAAATTTGCTCTTTCTCATTAAATAATAGCTGTTGAAAGGATTTTTCCCGTTTTAAAAATGCCTGAAATGCAGATATTTCACTGAAAACTCGCTTAGCCTGCAGCGCAGCTTCCGTATTGGATGTTGCAAAAATTATCTTGAATAGTACGTTTTCCTGCTCTTCGTATAAAAAATCTAAAGCTAGACTATGTTTGCCAAGTTTGGCGATATTGGACATATAAAATTTCGTGAGTTTTTCAATTGCCTCATTTCCATCATTAACATCTTGAATAATTTGCATCCAATCTACTGTACCAAAAAAATCTGACATTTGATTAAGCAGTGCATCTTTCCCAGTAAAATCGCTTCCGGTAATATGTCCCTGGTATTTCTGTATCTGTTTAGCAGGGAAAAATATAAGAGCATCTGTTTTACCAGATTTCATTATCTTGGATAAAACATTAAAAGGTAACGGTGCTATACTAAATGGATCAAAAAATGCTAGAGTAAATGAGTTTTTAACACAATCCAAAATGGTTTCAATCCTATCTAAGTAATCCGTATTTTCAGCGAAGTACATTTCTTTGGAAAAGCCTGCATTTTGTAAATTTGTGATGAGTTCAGAAAAAAGCGATACGTCTTTTTCATAAAGCAAAGCATAGAATTCTTTATTGTCTGTAATAAATCGTGTATCGGCTTTAACAGTAGATAGGTTGAATAAACCAATTAACGGAGAACCCGCCTCGTCAAGGAATTCTGCATCTTTTGCCGGAAATAATCCTGATCCTGCACAGACATCCAAATAGACCAAAGAGCCTGCATTATTTTTCAACCCATTTAGAATTATCCCCTGCCAGATTTTCTGATACCGAGAGAGCAATTCATGTTTTGCTCTTGTTGCTGCGGATTTCTCACGATTAAAGTAGATATCTTGCGGATTACTCATTTTCCACCTATTTATCCGGTAACTAGATTTGGCATTTCATCCCAGGTTTTTCCGTCTAACAGGCGTCCAGTTCTATGTTTGTTTTTCCCCCCCCACTGTTTGAAGAAAAACGGCACTCTATCCAGTATACATATGTCCTTTATACAATCAACCCATTCTTTCCGCATAGGCCGTGCGTTCGGTCCAGATTCTCCCCCCACGACCACCCAATCCAGTTTATCCAAGTTCAATCTTGCTATGGGGCCAATTAGAGGTTCTATGGATAGAAATTTCAACTTGGCGTGAGTTCTTTGTAGGTCATGAATTCTCTTGAGGTATCGTTGTGATTCGATACTAACTCCCATCCAGATATTGCTTGTCCAATTCAAGTCAGGAGAGAGATTCAACAAGCGGTCAGACCGTTTTGTGAGTATCTGATAAGTATGTTGAGGTGTCTTATTCATGACCTGGAAAATTTCCATGATTACGCTGTCAGGAACGTCTTCATGAAATAAGTCGCTCATGGAATTCACAAAAATAACCTGTGGCTTCTTCCAGGTCAGCGGTTGATAAAATACGTCGTCGTGGACAGTTAGCTCGAATCCATTTGAATAGCGCTTCTGACCCATAGCTTTCAATCTTCCCGCCATCCGCTCAGCATAGCAGTTGGCGCAACCGCTACTAATTTTAGTGCATCCGGTGATTGGATTCCAAGTAGTCTCGGTCCATTCAATTTTGGATTTTTGTCCCACTGTCGTATCCTCCTTAAAAATTTCCTATAAAATACAATCGAAATTTACATTTCGCAAGTAAATACTGCACTTTTGTTCAAGTTTTATCTTCTTAGACCGTTCCTTCTTTTTCTCCTTTCCTCTTGCCTTTTCCCCCTTCCCTTTGTACCTTTAATAGGCTTATAATTCTACATTACAGAATATCCCCATGCACCTCCCCCTCTACCAAATTGACGCCTTCACGGACTGGCAATTCACTGCCAATCCAGCAAAAGGGATTTTCGGCCAACAACTATCGTTCAATATTGGAGCAAAACAATCCCATCCAGGAGAACCAACCATGCGAAAATCCGATCCATGTGTTGCCAGCCTCATTCTCGCACTAACTCTGGCTCTGGTTTTTGTGTTGATTATCGGTTGCAGCAAAGACTCCTCCACCGGCCCTGGCGGCGGAGGCAACACCGGCGGCGTGGTGGATTCATTCCAGGTGGGACTCAATGCTGATACCTTAGTCACCTCCGACGGCAATATCACTCTGATTCTTCCGGCCGGATCTCTAAGTTCACCGCAAACTATCACCATAATGGCCATCAACGAGCCGCAAAGCTTCGTGGACAGCACCTGCTATCAATTTGGACCCGACAGCTTTAATTTCATCTATGACATCAAGCTGATCATCCATTATGATGAAAGTAAGCTGCCGCCCGGATCCTCCGAGGCGGGGCTGGGAATCTGCCGCATCGTCGGATCAGAATGGGAAGTCATGAGCGCGACCCTGGACCCATACGCGAATACACTCGAGGCGACGCTCAGCTCTTTCAGTTCCTACGGAGCCAGGGTCATGGCTACGGGGCAAGTTTACCAGGGCGGTAAGAACCTCTACTCGCAGGCTGATGTGAACGCCTTCGGCGCTCAGTATGTGGGAACCAGTAGCTACCTAAAAATCAGCGGAATGTATGAGCAGTTTTGGGATTTGACGCCCTTGTCGAATATTACCTGGGTAGGTGGTGACTTGAGCATTGGTCTGCTGGACAGTCTCACCAGCCTGAACGGCCTGCAGGGGATTACCGTTGTCGGCCATGACCTGAATATTGGAGGGATGGACAATTTGATCAGCTTAGGGGGATTGGGCGGGATCGCTTCAGTGGGACGCTACCTTGACCTTGACAATAATCCTAAACTGACCGAATGGGGCGGCTTCGGTCCCGGTTATATCGGCGGTAGCGTCATAATCGAAGAATGCGAGTCCGTCAAAAACCTCGATTTCTTGACCGGACGCGGCCAATTGTACGGCTTGGCCGTATTTGATTGTCCTGGTTTGTCCAGCCTGGCTGGGCTGGGACAGTTGACTTTGGCTGGGGCGATTCAGTTCGAGAATTGTGATAGTTTAAGCGACCTGACCGGGCTGGGGTCGCTGTACGAAACCGGAACCCTATCATTGAAGAGGAATGACCGATTGCTGTCTTTGGATGGATTGAATAATCTCCGCGTCATCACATGGGGGTTAGAACTTCATATGAATCCTCTTCTACAGGATATCACTGGTTTGAGCCATGTGTATCATGTGGGCAACCTTGACATCGAGGACAATGATGATCTTACGACGTTGGATGGGCTGAATAACGTCACGCAATTAGGTTGGCTCGGCGGCGGGTGGAAGTTTTCGATCAGCTATAACGCCCACCTTATTGACATTACGCCTTTAAGCGGCCTGCAGCTCAATCCCGCTACTAACTTCGCCATCCCCTGCGACGCCATTCTTTACTGGAATCAATACCTGGAGATTGATAATGTCCTGGACTGGCTCGATGCTATCGGGGGGCCCACAGTCTTAGATGGTTATGTTATCTTTTGGGGTGATACACTTTTCGGGCCATGACAATCAAACTCTACCAAATTGACGCCTTCATTAATAATCGGTTCGGAGGCAACCCGGCGACGGCGGCGGCGCATGGGATTAAGATCATATCGGATAATTCCACAACCAAGCAGGAGACTGAGCCATGAGCAAATCGTCCTCTGGTTTCGTAATCACCCTTTTGGCGTTGGGTGTCGTATCAGTGCTTTTGTTGATTATCGGTTGCAGCAAAGATTCGTCCACCGGCCCCGGCGGCGGAGGCAATACTGGAGCTGAGGTTGATTCCTTCCTTGTCGGTCCCGCCGGAGATACTTTGGTAACCACCGATGGACACCTCAGTCTGGTGATTCCCCCCGGCGCCTTAACCGCAGCGCAAACCATCACCGTGGCCGCCATTAATCCGCCTGCGAATTTCGTGGATGAATCCTGCTACCAATTTGGTCCCGACAGCCTGGAATTTCTCGCTGAGGCGATCCTTACCATCACTTATGATGAGAGTAAACTTCCCCCCGGATCATCTGAGGCCTCCTTGGCGATCTGCCGCATTGTCGGCTCAGAGTGGGAAACCTTGACTTCCACCCTCAATAAAACCACCAACAAATTGACGGCGGCGTTGTCTTCCTTCAGTTCGTATGGCGCGCGCGCCATGAGCAGCGGCCAGGTTTATGAGGGCAGTTACGAGATCAATTCGCAGGCGACCTGCGACGCCTTCGGGGCTCAGTATACCGGGATCACAGGGTACCTTAAGATCAACGGGGAGTGGGAACAATTTTCCGACTTATCCCCGCTGGTGAATTTAACCTGGGTGGGCGGAAGTCTTACCATCGTCTGGCTGGACAGCATCCATAATTTAGAAGGTTTGAACAGCCTCGAAGCGGTGGGCGGCGATCTCAAAATTAGCTATTGCGATAATTTAGAGACGTTCTCAGGTCTGGGGGCGTTGGGTTCCATCGGAGATGATATCTTCGTAGACCACAATCTGCGTCTGGAACAGATGTCCGGATTCCATCCCGCCCATATCGAACACTCCATCGTGATCGAAGAATGCGCGTCCCTACAGGATCTCATCTTTCTGACCGGCCATGAATTTCTATGGACGCTGTTTGTGAAAAGTTGCCCGGCGCTCACCAGCCTGGCAGGATTGGAAGCGCTCACCCGAGTGGATATCCAGCTTCGTTTCGACCGGTGCAACGGCTTGCTTAACTTGAACGGTTTGGAACTGCTGAATTCCACCGGAACTCTGGAAATTTCCGAATGCGATTACATGGTGTCACTCAACGGGTTGAGCAGTTTGCAGATCGTCAAGGGCTTGTTGCGTATTTGGGACAATCCGCGTCTGCAAAGCCTGGGAGGCTTGTCCCATGTTTACCACGTTGGTTCTCTGGATATTTACGATAATGATGACACAGGCTTTGGCTCGCTTGGGGGTCTGAATAATCTTCGGCAGATCGGCTGGATACAAGGCGGAAGCGTATTTCGAATCAATTACAACAATTACCTCACCAATATCACGGCTTTGAACAACCTGCTCCCCAATCCCAGCACCGGTTGGGTAATTCCCTGCGACTTTGTCATCTTGTCAAATATCAGTATGGGATCAGGCCCTGCCTGGGATCTGCTGGACGCAATCGGTGGCGAAGATGTTGTGGCTGGGCAAGTAATTATTGGTTAATTGCTTAAACAAGGCCGATTATAAATGAAACTGAAACTCTACCAAATTGACGCCTTCACCGACCGCCTCTTTTGCGGCAATCCAGCGGCGGTGTGTCCGCTGTCCGAATGGTTGCCGGATGAGACCATGCAAGCCATCGCTGCGGAGAATAATCTCTCGGAGACCGCTTTCAGTGTCCCCACGGCGGAAGGGTTCCACATCCGCTGGTTCACGCCCGTTTCCGAAGTGGATCTGTGCGGCCACGCCACGCTGGCCACGGCGCATGTGCTCTTCCAGCACGAAGACTATCGTGGAGATGTGATCCGCTTCTCTTCCCGCAGCGGACTGCTGAAAGTTACTCGCGACGGGGATCATCTGGTCCTGGATTTCCCGGTAGATACATTCCAGGCGGTTTCGATTCCACATGAAATCATTCATGGACTCGGCAGAGTTCCGGCGGAAGTGTATCAAGGGAAAACCGACTACCTGCTGGTCTACCCCCAACAAAGCGATATCGAAAACTTGACACCGGATTTCGGGCTGTTGGGCAAGGCCCAAGCTCGAGGCCTCATCGTCACCGCTCCGGGTGATGAAGCGGATTTCGTCTCACGGTTCTTTGCCCCAGCCGTGGGTATCAACGAAGACCCCGTCACCGGATCGGCGCATACAACATTGACTCCGTATTGGACGGCGCGGCTGGGTAAAACGGAGCTGACGGCCATGCAGCTCTCAAAACGAAGGGGCTGGCTAAAATGCAAGCTGGCGGGAGATAGGGTGCTGATCGCCGGCCAGGCGATGACCTATCTGGTGGGGACAATTGAAGTTTAAACCCATATCAGGCAATAATAAAACCCGCCCAGGTCTTGAGCGGGTTTTATATTTCGCGGCCCAGAGCATTTATCGGTTCATATCCGCTTGGATCTCTTTAATTCTCTGCTCAAAATCATCATTCTTTCCTCCAACAAGCTGTAAGGCTTTTTCTTCTGCAGCGATGGCCTCAGCGTATTGCCCCTGTTTCCACAAGACCATGCTCAGGGTATCCCACACGTTGGCGTCATCCTTCAGGACTATAGATTTGCGGGCCGCCGCTTCGGCGCTGGCCAAATTCTTGCCTGCCAATGCCCAGAACCAGGCGTATTGGTTCAGCATTATGGCCTCGTCCTGGAACTTATCCGCGACAGCCTGACCGTAGACCTCCAGAGCTCGATCATCCCTTCCGTTCGTCAACAGTAGAGTCGCGTAAGCTTCCGTTAGTCTGCTGTTGAATTCATCTGGGTGACTCTGAAAATGCTTTTCTCCCGCTGCAATGCCCTGTTCGACGTCTAACTTCAGTTCAGAACAGGCTAGAACATATCCGGCAAGGAGCGTAGGATCATCGGGATAGCGCTTCATGAGTTGGCGATAAATATCGAAAACCCCTGCCTTCTTTTCCGAATTGTAGAAGTAGTTGTTCAATCTCCAGAGCGCGGGTTCTCGCAGTCTGGTTTTGGGAAACTCATCCAGAAATTTCAATATCGCCTGGGGTTCTGAATAGATGCTGGTATATTTAGCGTATTCGTAAGCGGTGGTTTCCCAATTGGCGATCTTCACCGAGAGCTTACGAGCCTTTTTCGGTCGTGCCAGTATTTTTTCGCTTAACTCGCGCATGGTTTTATAATCATCGCGATCTTCATATTTGTACGCCAGCTCAGCCATGACTTGCAGGTTATCGGGGTCTTTCTGTAGACTGCGCAACAATGCCAGGAATGTATGTTCTCCGGTTATAGCTTTCTCGATCCTGCCCGAGAATTTGTCCGCCGGTGGGCCGTAGCCGACCACCCGGTCAATCTCTTCGCCGTCGGCGGTGGCGATGAGAACCGTAGGAGTGGCATGAACGTTGAACTGACGGTAGAGCCAATCACCGAGGGCGGTCGAATCCCCGGTGCGAACGGCGTGGAGGGGTATATAATGGCTGGTGAGGAAGTCGGCAAACTTTTCGTTTCCAAAGTACTGCTCATCGAGCAGTTGGCAGGCGCTTCAACCGGCGCCATAAAAATCCACCAAAATCAATTTATTCTCCAATGCCGCCAGGGTCTTGGCAGCGTCAAAAGTTCCTTCATACCAGTTAACGGCCTGGCAAACCGGCACCGACACACATAGAAATAGGGCGGCGCTGGTAATCATTCTTTTCATAGC
This sequence comes from Calditrichota bacterium, assembly GCA_020051775.1. Taxonomy (GTDB): domain Bacteria; phylum Electryoneota; class B3-LCP; order B3-LCP; family B3-LCP; genus JAGVQJ01. The sequence continues at coordinate 27,812 of JAGVQJ010000158.1, forward strand.
GACTCCTTTGGTCGTGTTTGTGATTCAAAAGGAATATACTTAATCACAGGAGTAAACACAAGGGAAAAAACACCTATACTGCTTGACTTTCGCAGCTAACCGGGTTAATTTTACCACTATATAGTTTTGGGAGAAGTTTCATGGATCATCATCTAACGACAACCGCCTTCACTCTGGATGGGTATCAGATCACTAAAACCCTGGGCGTAGTGCGCGGCATCATCGTGCGGTCGCGCAGTATATTCGGCACCATCGGCGGATCGCTGCAAACGTTGGTAGGCGGCAACATCACTCTGTTTACTGAATTATGCGAAAAAACTCGCAACGACGCTTTCGAACAGATGGTGACCCATGCTGAGGCGCTGGGAGCTAATGCTGTCGTCGGGGTGCGATACGATGCCACGGAAGTCATGGGAGGCGTTACTGAAGTTCTGTGCTATGGGACGGCCGTGATCGTGGAACCACAACGGTGATAAACCGTAAAAAAACGCCGGCGGCTGGGGAAACCGTCGGCGATTACATCCGCGTGAATTAGGATTAAACAAGTTCGCGCAATTTCTGTCGCCCGGCTTCCTGAATTTGGAAATGGAGGCCGACTTGGGCGACCCATCCAGCTTCCACCATTTGTCGCAAGCCCGCGCGCACGCTGAACAGCGGCAACAGCGCCAAAGAAGCCGTCTCCTCGGCGGTTCGGGGTTGATCCAGCACGGTCAACAGTTTTCGCCCGGATTCCATCAGGCGGCCATCGGAGCTGACACAAGGCATGATCGGATTCCCCCGTCAGAGTGATTTTTTGCTGAGATACCAATCCGTGATTTCGATGCCTTTGGTTTTTACCCTCTCCTCGGCGGCTTCGATGGTCAGCGGGGGCGGGATGATGACCATATCACCCGGTTTCCAGTTGGCTGGAGTGGCCACGCCTTTGGCGTCGGAAGTCTGCAAAGCGGTGATCAGGCGCAGGATCTCATCCATATTACGACCTGTGGTCAGCGGGTAATAGATCATAGCGCGGATGTTCTGTTTATCGTCAATGACGAAGACGCAGCGGCTGGTCTCGGTCTTGCTCTCGGCCATGGAAACCATGCCGTAGAGATTCGCCACTTTGCGATCCAGATCGGCGATGACCGGGAAGGGGATCTTGACGTTCAATTTTTCTTCGATGTTGCGTACCCAGGCGATGTGGGCATAGACGCTGTCAATGCTCAGGCCCAGCAATTCGCAGTTCAGCTTTTTCAGTTCCGGGTAAATCTTGGCGAAGCCAATGAATTCTGTTGTGCAAACCGGAGTGAAATCAGCCGGATGCGAGAACAGGATCAGCCAACTGCCACTATAATCTTCCAGGCGTAACGTACCATGAGTAGTTATTGCTTCAAATTGCGGAGCGGGAGCGCCCAGTTTGGGCAAGCCAACTGGCGCAGCGATGTTGGTATTATCGGACATGGTGAAACCTCGGTTGGGGCTTAGAGAGTGAGATAGTATGATTGTGCTTCTGTCAAATAATAACGTGAAATTTATCGCAACGTTGGTCATTGCTTGAAAGAGAATCATGGATCCTTACGTCACCGTTCAAACCCTGGCCGCCCGAACCCAAGTCTGGCTGGAACGCATTGCCGCTTATAACCGGCATCCCCTGGAGCTGAACCGCGGCCATGCGGCGCTATTGGTCGTGGATATGCAGCGCTTCTTCCTTGATCCCGCTTCCCCTACCTACACTTGCGGCGGCGCCGCCATAATGCCTAATGTGCAAAAAATGATCGCACGTTTCCGGCGGGTCGGGAGGCCGGTGATCTTCACCCGCCATGTCCACAATCCGGATATGTCGGATGCCGGCATCATGGGTTGGTGGTGGGAAGGTATATGCCGCGAAGGTTCGCCGGAATCGGAAGTCCACGATGATCTGGCTCCGCTACCCGGTGAAAAACAGATCCTGAAGCATCGCTATTCAGCGTTCTATAACACCGACCTGGAAACCGTGCTCCGCTGCCTGAAAATTGAAGACCTGGTCATCGCCGGTCTGATGACCAACCTCTGCTGCGAATCTACGGCCCGCGATGCGTATTTCCGAGATTATCGCGTGTTCTTCCCCGCCGACGGCAATGGCAGCGTCAACGAGGAGATGCATCTCGCCAGTTTGATGAACATCGCCTATGGTTTCGGGTGGGTGTTGAAAGCCGAAGAGATCATCACCAAGTTGGAAAATCCCAACGCATGAATTTAGCAGGTGAGCGATATGATAATGTGGAAATATCAAAGTCTGGCGCCTCTCTGCGCGGCGATTGGGATCTTTTTGTCGAGTCCCAGCATGGCGGGCAAAAGAATCCCTCTCCCAAAGCTGGAACCCCGAGTTGCAGCAGAATTGACGACCTTCCTCGACCAAAATGCGCTAAGCCCGGAAGAGTACGTCATCTCCAAGTTTCAGGATCACGACCTGGTTTTCCTGGGGGAATTCCACCGCATTCAGCACGATGCCCTTCTGGTGCAGAACCTGATCCCGCTTCTCTACAAAGCAGGGATACGCCACCTGGGCATCGAATTCGCCTGCGCCGCGCATCAAGCCGATATAGACAGTTTGCTATTCGCTCCAACTTATGACGAATCCCTGGCGCGCAACATCTTCTGGCGGCAATGGGTGTTTTGGGGGTTCCAGGAATACATTGACATTCTAAAGGCGGCCTGGCGCTTCAACCGCAGCCTCCCGGCGGGGCGGCTTCCTTTCCGGGTGCTGGGATTGAACGCACGCATGGACTGGAATTACGTCTGGACACCCGAAGAACGCAATTATCCGGAGATCATGAAAAAGGTCCTGCCCGACGGCGATTCCGATGAAGTCATGGCGCGCACCATTCAGCGGGAAATTCTGGACAAAAAAGAGAAGGCTTTGATATATTCGGGATTTAACCACGCCTACACTCGTTTTCATCAGCCGATTGTGGACGAAAAGACCGGCGAATTGAGGCGTTCTGCCAATACCCGCATGGGCAACCGCATTTATGACCAGATCGGCGATCGCTGCTTCCTAATCATCCTGCATTCGCCCTGGGAACCGGCGCGCCGAGACGGCCGGCATCACGTATATGCGGTAGAAGGCGTCATTGACGCGCTCTTCGCCCAGCGCCCTCCGGAAAAACGCCGAGTCGGTTTCGACGTGAAAGGTTCGCCCTTCGGCCGGTTGTCGGATCACACCAGCGTCTGGAGCCGCAGTTCCAAGGATTTCAGATTGGAAAACTATTGCGATGGATGGATCTTCCAGAAGCCGCTATCGCAGTATGAAGGTTGCACCGTGCCTGACGCTTGGTTTACCGAAGCCAACCGGCTGGAAGCCATCGGCCAGATCGCCAACCCGGACCCGCGCGTCAAGCACAAGAACCGCACCGTGGAGTCTTTGATGGAAAGCTTGCGGGATGATACGAATTTCCAGAAGAGGTTTGAGGAGTTGTGGTAAAACCGGAACTTCAAGCTTAACAGTAAGGTTTACTGATGCTGAAACGTTGCAACATGGTAAGAATGACGTGAAAATATCCTTGATTTTTTCTGAAAAAATGCGTAATTTATTATATGGTTTCTAAACCTACATTCAAATTAAACCGATAACCCTATATCCTTAATTATCACACAATCTGAAAGTTTCAAATGGGACTCCAGTTGCTACAATTCTCGATTGTTGTTAGAGGCACCCACCATAATCCAACAATTATTAACAGGGATTTTCTCAGGATCAGAAATATCGTGCCGGCGGCCTGGGATTCAGAGGTTGATGAGGCGGGAATTGTCACAACGCCAACATTGGCACAGGTAAAATATAAAAATGGGATCACCGTACATGTTGAACCAACAGTTGCTCAATTCATTGATCAAAACACAGCAAACCCTCTTGAAAGTAGGATTATACCTGCTGTTATCAGTTTCGTAGAAACTCTTCCGCACGTGCATTATGAGGCTGTGGGTTTCAATTTCCATGGTTTATTTGAAGAACTAAATCCAGAGTCTAATCTTAAATCACGTTTCTTAAAAGCTGGGCCTTGGGATATTAGTGAGCATCCGGTAAAAACGGTAGGATTAAACTTGGCATATGCTGTTTCCGATGGCATTCTTAATCTTACTATGGATCCTGTAATCGCTAAACGCCATGATGATCCAGCACAATCTGAGAAGAAAGGGATACTCTTTAAAGCAAATTTCCATCGTGACTGTTCAGGTAGCGTTCAGGTAGTGGAATCAATCAAGTCTTTTCTTAATAAAATCCCAGATGATTGGAAATTCTATAATACAATAATAAAGGATATCTTAGGGAGTTGAGAATGTCAAACGATAGAAGAAATAGCACTTCAACAATTTCCCCCTTCGAATGTAATACGTGTGGTATATTACTAAACCTTGATTGGAAAAAATTGCCTCAATTACCAGAGTTTAGAACTAATGTTTGCACTACTGACGAAGATAAATTAACCCGGGAGAATATTTTATGGGTTCAAAAATATTACTCGATCGAGAAAAAGGCGCTCTCGAGTTCGGAATTAGATTCAATCAGAACAACTTCTAACATTCTCGATGAAATAACTGTTCCAACACATAAAAGTATTGATTTCACGAAAACTGCTCGAAATGCAATTAATGATCTTTTTATCATCGAAGACGCTACAACTGTTAATGGTTTTATCAATAGCCATACTTACTTGAAAGAATTACTGATTGAGGCGAGTGAAGAGATTAAAAAATATTTCCCCGAAGCCGAATTAATACTCGAGGTTATTTCAGATCCTGAATCAGATGAAAATAGTGATGAGCTTGTCCTAAGTATATTAACCGATCTGGAAGTCCGTGAATCCATTAAAAGACGGAACGAATTTGATCGTGACTGGTGGCTAAAGAATATTAGACGGACAAAAGGGAATCTCTGTATCGACATAGAGTACAAATGAGCTTCTCCTGGAAAGAGTACCTAAACCTTGCCAAAGAGCTGTCAGGCGTATCTTGTCCTAAACCGGACATAGAAGCTGTTTCTAGAACGGCGATTAGTCGTGCGTATTATTCAGTTTTTCACCGAGCGTTGTTCTACATAGAAAAGACAGGTGATGATATAGAAAAAAGAGATGGCATCCATTTGGGGGTAAAAAAATGGTTTTTCAAAAAGGGTGAAATCTCAGAGAATATACGGTTAATTGGTGTTGATTTTGATCGATTAAGAATGGCCAGAGTGGAAGCTGATTATATCGAACCGTCATCTAAATGTAATATTAAGAAAGCAATTCGAGTTATCGAAGATAGCGAAAACCTTATAAAACGTATTGACTCATTTCTAACTATCTAAGCTCCTACTGAAATTGATTTTTCATTCCCGGAACCCCCGCCCCTACGGCGGGGTTTATTGTTCGTGTTCACCAAACTTGAGGTTTGATTTGTCCACCCCCATCGTCCGCTTCGCTCCCAGCCCCACGGGATACTTGCACGTGGGGGGCGCTCGCACCGCCCTGTTCAACTGGCTCTACGCCCGAAGTCAAGGCGGCAAGTTCCTGCTGCGCATCGAAGACACCGACCGGGAGCGTTCCACGCCACCAGCCGTGGAAGCCATTTTCGAAGGTTTACGCTGGCTGGGCCTGGACTGGGACGGCGAGCCTCTGTTCCAATCTACACGACTTGAGCAGCACCGAGAACTGGTGGAGAAACTGCTGGAACGCGGCGCTGCCTACCGCTGCTTCTGCGACCCGCAGGAGCTTTCCCAGCAACAAAAAGAAATGGAGAAAACTGGAGGCCGGCGGGGGTATCTTGGCACCTGCCGTGATCTAACATCGGATGAAATCGCTCGGCGAATGACCGCGGGTTTGCCCTACGCCATGCGGTTCAGAACGCCTCCGGGCGAGACCGCTTTCGATGACGCCGTGCACGGCACGATCAGTGTGCAGAATGCCGAAGTGGACGACTTTATATTGCTGCGACGCGATGGCACTCCTGTTTACAACGTAGCTGTGGTCGCCGATGATGCTCACATGGGCGTCACCCAGGTGATCCGCGGCGACGACCACATTTCCAACACGCCCAAGCAGATCCTGATTTATCAGGCGCTCGGATTGCCGGTGCCTCGCTTCGCGCATGTGCCGCTGATCTTAGGTACTGACAAGAAACGCCTTTCCAAGCGCCATGGCGCCACCGCCGTGACCGAATATCGAGGGATGGGCATCCTGCCTGAAGCTATGCGCAACTTCCTGGCGCTTTTAGGCTGGAACCCCGGCGATGACCGCGAGATCATGTCTCTTGACGTGCTGACCCAGGCTTTCACCTTAGAAGGAATCAACTCCAGCGGCGCGGTTTTCGATTTCGCCAAGCTGGAATGGATGAATGGCCGCTACATCGCCATGAAATCTGAAAATGAGATCTGGGCCGGGATGAGACCGTTCATTCTGGCCTGGTGTGATAAGGAAAGTGTTCTGGCGCCGGAGGATGAGTTGGGTCTGAAACTGGCGGGGCTGTTTAAAGAGCGGCTTCGTCGTTACACGGAAGCTCCGGACATGGTGGATTACTTCCTACGCAATCCGGTGACCTACGATGAAAAGGGGATGAAGAAGTTCTGGAAACCGGAAACGCCGGGGCAGATGTCGCGGCTGGTAGGCGAATTGGATAAATTAGACGAATGGACCGTTCCTGCTTTAGAGAAGGTCTTCGACCGCGTCTGTGATGAGTTCAATTTGAAAAAAGCAGACTTGATCCATCCCGTTCGTCTGGCTTTGACTGGCCGCACCGCCACGCCGGGAATGTTTGAGGTGATGGAAATTCTCGGGCGGGAAACCTGCCTACGAAGAATAAAAAACAAAGGAATCCATTAAATTTAATCCAGCCAGTCGAGAACTTGGAGGCCAGCAATGAAGAGTGCTGCCTCGTTATTATTGAGTCTCGTGGTGTGGTTCAACCCATGTCGTGGTGACCACATCACCGTGTCGGGAAACGTATCGGGTGTCTGGCGAGCGGATACTGTGTTCGTGGCGGGGGAGGTGCGAGTCCCACCGGGACAAGAGCTGGTGATTCGTCCCGGAGTGAGGGTAATTTTTTTGGCGAATTACAAACTGATCGTGGACAGCAGCGCCGTGCTCCGAGCGGAAGGCTTGCCGGGGGACTTAATATATTTCACCGCGGGAAACATAGCCATAGGCTGGCACGGCATACGTTTTCTGCACGCTGATGATGCTTCTATCCTGCGATATTGCCATCTTGAGTATGGAAAATCTTCAAGCCCTCTTTGGGGTGACCCGGACGGTTTTGGAGGCGCCGCCTACTGTTTTTACTCCAACCTACCATCGAGCATTGTTCCATAAATAATTGCCAAGCTGATTATGGCGGAGCCATTGCTTGTTCGGATGCCAGTCCCTTCATTGCGTTCAACTCAATTTCCTATAATTTTTATGAGAATAATCTCCGGGGCGGAGCAATCTGTTGTTGGCCGAACTCAAACCCTGTTATCCGCAACAACGTGATTATGTCCAATCGCGCTGTGGAGGGATCGGCGATTTATTGTCTGGATGGCTCTAGGCCATTTGTCTATGGAAATCTAATAACCGGCAACGAGAGCGATGAGGGGACTTCGAATTTCTGTCAAGAGTCTGATGCTATCATTTCGAATAATATTATTTACAGTAATGCTGGTACCTACTCAGGGGGAATTGGTTGCGTTGCCTCAAGCCCCACGATTAGCCAAAATATCATTAGTGGAAATAGTGTTCTGACTGCCTATGGAGGCATTTCGGCGTATTCGGGGTCCAATCTCATTATCCGCTCCAATCACATTATCGCTAATACTACCGAAAATGGTGCCGGCGGGATATACATTAGTGTTCCTTCCTCCGCGGTGGTCTTCGGCAACTACATTCGTGCCAACACGTCACAGTATCATACCGGAGGGATAGAATCTTCCGGCGCCATCATCAGGAACACGGTGTATGAGAATGTTGTTTATGGCGTTCCAGTAGCGGGAGGTATAAAGTGTACGGGTAATGGGTTCGTCGCCCATTGCATAATTTGGAACAACACCAATCCACAAATTTGGGGTGGCAATACTAATTATTCGGATATCCAGGGCGGTTATCCTGGCTTTGGTAACCTCAACCAGTACCCCGCCTTCGTGGACAGCGCCCACGACGACTATCGTCTGTTATGGGGTTCTCCGTGCATAGATAGCGGTCATCCGGATTCTTTAGATCCTGATGGCACCCGCGCCGATATAGGCGCTTTCTACTTCGATCAGTCTGTATCCGTGCGGGTGCTGCTGACCCCTCATCAGATTCCCTATGTTATCCCCGCCACCGGGGGCAGTTTGAATTTCACCATCCGCCTGGATAACTGGACCAGCGCTCCGCATATCGCCACTGTCTGGTGCGACGTTACTCTACCCGACAGCAGCATTTTCGGCCCGGTCTTGGGTCCGGCAACGGTGTCGATTCCAGCCAATACCATGCTGGCTCGAGTGCGCACCCAGAGCTTCCCAGCTGCTGCTCCCTTAAGCGTATATCACTACAACGCCTATGCCGTCGTTGAGGGCGACACTGGCAAGGACAGCTTTATGTTCGGGAAGCTGGGCAACCAGCTACTGCGGGCTGGCAGTTGGACGAACATCGGCGAATCTCTTAAGGCTTTCGAGTTGGGCGAGTCAATGGCTGCGCCAGTTCAGCCTGCGGCGTTTGCTCTCTATCCGTCTACCCCTAATCCTTTCAATCCGATAACTCTGATCCGATTCCACTTATCAGAAGCTGGGCAAATCTGTCTACGGGTCAATGATATTACCGGCGGGTTAGTATCCACACTGATAAATGGCTGGCGAGGGGTCGGTTCCCACGAAGTGACCTTTGACGGGTCGAACCTCGCTTCCGGAATTTACTTCTACACTCTGAAGGCAGGACCGAAAACTGCCTCAGGTAAAATGGTTTTAATGAGGTAATCTGTCTGTTAATGATAATAATCGAAGGGCGGTTCACCCGAACCGCCCTTAATTGTTCCTATGTTGCTTCTCATCCCGATAATACTTCCTCCAACACCCGCTCAATCCCCTTGTATTCCAGATCCAGTTCCCGGTAGATAACATCGCTGGTCGGGAATGCTTTCTCCTGCAACATGATGAGCTGCTCCTGAGTGATGGGAAAGAAGGGAAAGGTATCCAACCAGCCGGCCAGGACGCTTAAAGGTCTTTGAGGTATCTTGACGAACACGGGGTTTCGGTCGTTTTGTGAGGCGATTTTGTTCAGCAGCAAGCGGTACGATACCGTATCGCCGCCCAGATCGTAGATCTTGCTGATGGAAGTGTCGCGTTCCAGCGCATTGGCAAAGGCCTGCGCGACGGTGCTGACGGTCACCGGTTCCATCAAAGAATTGCCATTACCGGGGAGAGGAATGATCCCAAGGCGAATCATTCCCTGCATCATCTTGGTAAATTCACCATCCTGCCCCAAGATCGTCGAGGGCCGGAAGATGGTCCAATTTAACTTGGACGATTTCACCAATTCTTCCGCGCGGGCTTTGGTACGTTGGTATAACGCCCCGGAACGATACCCCCATCCCAAAGCGCTCTGATGCAGGAATCGGGTGATGCCGGCTTTTTGACATGCTTCCAGCACGTTGCGAGTGCCGTCCACGTGCACGCGCTTGAATGTGATCCCCTTTTGGGGGAATTCCCGGATGATGCCCACCAGATGAATGGCGGCCTGGCATCCTGCCAGCTTTTCCAGCGGAAAAGTTTCCGGTCGCGTGACGTCACCCAGTATTTCGCCGGCTCCCGGCACGGACCCAATCCGGCGCACCAGCGCTACCAGCTCGTGCCCCCGATTCTGTAATTCTTCGACGATAGGGCGCCCGACAAACCCTGTGCCGCCCGTGATGAAGACCTTCATGATGAACCGCAAGTTAATGTTACACAATTGCTACGGTGAAGTTGATTAGATTGATGGAAATACTAAGCTATTTATTTCACAAGCAAAACCGCACAATTTGTTTGATATTGCGTCCCTGGTTGCTTATATTGAAAAGCTGACGATCTTTTCCTATAAAATTTCCTTTTATCCCATTAAAAACAGCAGGAGTCAATATGATCCGCAAGCAAGACGCGTTAGATTATCATGAGCTGCCCACACCAGGTAAAGTGGAGGTCGTCCCCACCAAACCTTGCCTGACCCAGCGGGATCTTTCGCTGGCTTATACTCCGGGCGTGGCCCAGCCCTGTTTGGAGATTGAGAAGAATCCCGAAGATGCCTACCGATATACTTCCAAAGGCAATTTGGTGGCGGTGGTTTCCAACGGCACAGCCGTTCTGGGATTGGGCGATATCGGTGCGCTGGCAGGTAAACCGGTGATGGAGGGCAAAGGCGTTCTTTTCAAGAAATTTGCCAATGTGGACGTCTTCGACATCGAGTTAAATACGCACAACCCGGATGAGATTATCAAAACTTGCCAACTTCTGGAACCTACTTTCGGCGGTATCAATCTGGAAGACATCTCCGCACCGGCCTGCTTTTACATCGAAGAGACGCTTAAAGCGACCATGAAGATTCCCGTATTCCATGACGATCAGCACGGCACCGCGATCATCTCCGGCGCGGCTCTGCTGAACGCCCTGGAATTGGTGGGCAAGGACATCTCCAAAGTGCGCGTGGTTTTCAATGGCGCCGGCGCTGCGGGCATCGCCTGTGCGAACTTTTATGTGCAACTCGGCGTGAAGTTGGAAAACGTGATGCTCTGCGACACCAAGGGTGTGATTTACCACGGCCGTGAAGATCTCGATCCGAAACATCCCAAGTATAATAAATACAAAGCCCATTTCGCTGGAAAGACCAACGCCCGGACGCTGGCAGAAGCGATGAAAGACGCCGACGTCTTTGCCGGAGTGTCCGTAAAAGACTGCGTGACGCAAGAAATGGTCAAATCCATGGCCAAGAACCCGATCATCTTCGCTATGGCCAATCCCGATCCGGAAATCACTTACCCTGAAGCCAAAGCGGCTCGCGATGACCTTATCATGGCTACTGGCCGATCCGATTACCCCAACCAGGTCAACAATGTGTTGGGATTCCCCTTCATCTTCCGCGGCGCTCTGGACGTTCGTGCTACCGCCATCAATGAACCGATGAAAGTAGCCGCTGCGCACGCTCTGGCTAAACTGGCCAAAGAGGACGTTCCCGACAGCGTCTGCCGCGCGTACGGTGTGGATAAGTTCACTTTTGGTCGGGAATACATCATCCCCAAGCCGTTCGACCCTCGAGTGTTGTTGTGGGAAGCTCCGGCGGTGGCCAAAGCGGCCATGGAAACCGGCGTAGCTCAGAAACCGATCGAAGATTTTGACCGCTACCGGGAATCGCTGGAGCGCCACTTCGGCCCGGCGCAAACCATCGTGCGCAAGCTCATCAACAAGGCCAAAGCCGCCCCCAAGCGCATCGTCTTCCCGGAAGGCAACGATGACCGCATCCTGCGCGCGGCGCAGATCATTCTCGATGAAAAAATCGGAGTACCCCTATTATTAGGCATTAAGACCGATGTCGAGGCTCGCATCAAGGATTTGGGGTTGGATTTGAAAGGCGCCGAAATCGTGGACAATTTTCATCATCCCAAAATCAAAGAATACACGGATGAGTTTATCCGCTTGCGGCAGCGGCATGGCATCACTCCGGCCAATGCCTGGCGATTCTTAAGCCAGCGCAATTACTTCGGCAGCATGATGCTGCACATGGGCGACGCCGATTGTCTCGTAGCCGGTGTGACTCGCAGTTATCCGGAAACCATTCGCCCCGCTTTGCAGATCATTAAAATGCGCCCCGATAAACGGCTTTGCTGCGGTCTGTACATGATGGTCTTCCCCAACGAAGTGATCTTCTTTGCCGATACGACCGTTAATGTGGATCATGACCAACCGGAAGATCTGGCCGAAATCGCCATCAGCACGGCCGACGTCGCCAAAGAGATGGGCATCGAACCGCGCATCGCCATGCTCTCCTTCTCCAATTTCGGCAGTGTGCAGCATAGAAATGCCGCCAAGGTTCGCAAAGCGGTGGAAATCGTGCGGAAGTTGCGTCCCGATTTGACCGTAGACGGAGAAATCCAAGCTGATGCGGCGGTCAATCGCGAGATTATCAACGAGAGCTTCCCTTTTACTGATCTAAAAGGGCCCGCTAACGTGCTCATTTTCCCCACCATGGAAGCCGGCAATATCGCTTATAAGCTGGTCTCACAATTGGGTGGCGCTACGGCTATTGGCCCCATCCTGGTGGGCATGGCCAAGTCGGTGCACGTCTTGCAGCACGGCTGTTCGGTGGATAATATCGTCAACATCGCCGCCATCGCCGTGGTGGACGCGCAAAACGCAGTGTAATCTTGAGCAGTTTCGACAACGATGGGGGCGGGCGCATGTCCGCCCCGGTCATTACCCTTAGCCTCTATAACGGACTTGGGGTTGTCCGTTTTTTATAATTATAAAAAAAATCACTTGACATTATCCTTATTATTTCATACATTAAAGCACTTTATATTTATTCACTTCGCGCTGGCGGCACTTTTTTAAGTTCCGGTGGCAGTTATGATATCGGATATTAATAGGTTAAATGGCGCCATCACTCCCATTATCGCCTCGGTAAATATTTACGCACTACCTGCCTTGATTCCTGCAGCCCCAGGTCCTTACCAGGAAATCCTTATATCAAAATAGCAGTTCGATCCCCTCTTCCGGGGGTTTTTTATTTCCTACACCCAAGACGGATTATTCTAAAAGAATAGAAGAAACCTGCCCTTTCGTTATTGTAGGAGGCGCTATGAACGACACGGTGAAACCTTTTATGTGGAAAACCTCGTTCCCTCTTGCTGCTACATGGAAAATTTGAACACTCAAAGGAGGTCACTATGTTCAGGAAAATCTCAGTTGTATTGATCTACCTGGCGCTGGCGACGGCGCACGTTTCGGCTCAGACCATCATACCCCCGGGAAATGTATCCGGTACCTGGACGGCAACAGGTTCGCCTTATTTAATCATGGGTGAGATCACCGTGCCGACCGGTCAAACCTTAACCATCCAACCCGAGGTGGAGGTTATATTTCAAGGGCATTACAAGTTCATTATCAACGGCTACCTGGAAGCCATCGGTACGGAAACGGATTCCATCCTCTTCACTGCGGCGGATACCGCCATAGGTTGGCACAGCCTCCGCTTCGTTAATGCGCCTGACAGCAGCCATCTCGCCTATTGCATCGTGCAGTATGGAAAGGCCACAGGAGCCACCATAGACGATATGATCGGAGGCGGTATAGCCTGCTTTACTTCCAATCCGGTCATCAGCCACTGTCTCATCCGCTGGAATTATGCCTATATGTTCGGGGGCGGAACGGTTTCCGTGTACGGCGGGAATCCCATTTTCAACTACTGTACCATCAGTGAAAATACGGCTTATCAGAATGCTGGAGTTGGTGGAGGATGGATTACCGCCCCGCATTACAATTATTGCACCATTAGCGGAAACACGGCCACTTACGTTGGCGGTGGTGTTGGCGGCGGATATGGAGCAGATCCGACCTTCGATCATTGCACCATCAGCGGAAATTCGGCTGGGTCCAGTGCTGGTGTATGCTATGGAGCGGGAGCCAATCCAATTCTCACTTACTGCACGGTCAGCGGCAATTCTGCCACGGATTATCGCGGCGGAATTGGATTGGGAACGGATTGCGGCGGTTTGATGGACCATTGTATCATAAGTGGAAATACTGCGACCTGGCATGGCGGCATTGGTGTTGGCCTTGTCTGCACAACGGATATCACGAACTGCACCATTTGCGGGAATACCGCCGACAGCTCAGGCGGCGGAATAGCTCTCGTGGATAATTATAGCGGTACCATTGATAGTTGCCTCATTACCGGTAATTCCGCCGGATGGAATGGCGGAGGTATTTTCTGTATTGGCGCCACTGACAGCGCCACCATCAGCCATTGCGCCATCAGCGATAATACGGCAGGGAATTACGGCGGCGGAATCGCTTGTGTGGATAGCGCCAATCCGACCATCGAATACTGCACCTTAAGCAGCAACGAAGCCGATTCCTGCGGCGGCGGAATTGCTTGCAGGAATTCTGACCCCTTCGTTGACCACTGCACGATCACCGGCAATGATGCTGCAGTATATGGCGGTGGAACGGTCAGCAGTTATGGTTCCGCTCCCACCTACAGCTACTGCGACATATCCGCCAACACAGCTCTTATTCATGGCGGTTGCGGCGGCGGTTGGGAGAATGCTTCCCCTACCTACCTCCACTGTACCATCAGTAATAATTCGGCTATATATGCCGGTGGTGGTATGGGTCATGGCGAGAACGCCAGCCCGACCATCAGCTACTGTACTATAAGCGGAAACGCAGCCGGCATGGCTGGTACCGGTGGTGTCGGCTTTTACTATGGTTGCCATGGTTCCATGGACAACTGCACTATCACCGGGAATTCAGCTCCAGGCGCTCTCGGGGGAGGAATTTCCATCGCTTATGTAGCTGACCCGATTATAAGCAACTGCACCATCACTGGCAATACTTCTACTGGTGGAATCGGAGGTGGAATTATTGTCGCGTACGTTGCTAATCCGACCATCAGCAACTGTACTATCTCCGGGAATTCCGCTACCAATGGCGGCGGTATCGCCGCTGATAGCGCTAATCCCACCATCGAAAATTGCACCATCAACGACAATGAAGCGGATTCCTCCAGTGGCGGTATTTGGCTCATATACAGCGATGCCGTCATTGACAGTTGCACCGTCAGTGGAAATACCGCCGATTTTAGTTACGGTGGAATCGGCTTCAAGCATTCCAGCCCGGTGATAACGAACTGCTTGATTGAAAATAATTCCGCCTTAGGTTCAGGGATTGGCTATGGAGGCGGGGGACTCGGTTATGCATACAGTAGCAACTCAGTCATAAACAACTGTAATTTCATCGGCAATATGACTTACGGGGTTGGCGGTGGTCTGGTGGTATCTCAGGTGGGTACCAGCGGAACCATAAGTCATTGCACCTTCACCAACGACTCGGCGGCATGGGGCGGGGCTATCCTCGTAGGTATGGGAAGCATGCCGACCATCGAACGCTGCACCATTCAGGGAAACGCCGCCGGCGCCTACGGTGGCGGACTGCATTACGCTTACGGTGGCGGCGGCATCACCAGGCATTGTACCATCAGTGGCAATCACTCGAGTACTGGCGGCAGTGGCATTGACGTATATGGTTGTTTTCCGACCATTAAAAACACCATAGTAGAAGGAAACACCGGAGGAATTGCTGGTGTTTATTCCACCAATGCCATCACCATTAACTACGGTGATTTCTGGAACAATCAAAACGCAAATTTCGCTGGCAACGTGTCTCCCGGTATCGGTCAGCAAGTCAGCGTTAACATCAACGGGGACTCGTGCGATTGTTATCATAACATCTTCCTGGATCCCCTGTTCGTCGCTCCGGGTAACTTTCATCTGCAGGATGATTCTCCCTGCATTGATGCCGGTGATCCAGCGTTGCCCTGTGACCCGGACGGAACCATCGCGGATATCGGCCGCTACTATTTTGATCAACCGATTCCGAATTTGACGATCACTCTGACACCCGTCAATCCTCCCATCGTCATCCCCGCTTCCGGTGGCAGTTTCACTTTCGACGCCACCATGACGAACAACGAGGCGATTTCGGAGAATTTTGATGTTTGGATTATGGTCAGACTGCCCAACCAATCGTGGTACGGCCCGGTTTTGGGACCCATAAATCTGACCTTGCCTGCAGGGGGCACGTTAACTCGCCAGCGCATTCAAAATGTACCGGGCAACGCGCCGGCGGGATCTTATTGGTACGAAGCCCGCGTGGGAGATCATCCCACGGTCATCTGGGATACCAGCGGATTCGCCTTCACCAAAACGGTCGCGGACGATGGCATTCCCGTGGATGACTGGAGTTGCACAGGTCAAAGCTTCGAGCAGGAGGCAACCATTACGGCTTCCACCCCCCAGAGCTTCACTTTGAAAGGAGCCTGCCCCAATCCCTTCAATCCGTACACCAATATCAGCTTCGCGTTGCCGGAAGATTCCCGGGTTCACCTGGCGATCTTCGACGTAACCGGGCGACAAGTGGCCTCTCTGGTGGAGGGCTGGCGGGAGGCGGGAACTCACGTCGTCACCTTCGATGGATCGAACTTAGCTTCAGGTGTATACATTTACTGCATGAGAGCGGGCGCGTTTATCGCCAGCGAAAAGATGGTGCTGGTCAAGTAGTCTCAAGTCTCGAGTAACCAGCTGCAAGTAAACCGGGGGCGGGCGAAAGTCCGCCCCCGGTGCTCTATTTCATCATAGAGCGTCCTGGACCACTCCATCACGCCAGTTTTATAGTATGATATGAATGGCGAGCCACTATAACCTGAGATCCCCCCTTTGATTCTCCCCTTTTCAAGGGGGGAACACGAGCTCCCTCTCAGGGGGCTTGTTGTCTTTGTAGCCCGCTGCTTTAGCGGCGGGCGAGCTTGAAACTTTTCTCCCGATAAAAATATTATAAATTTATGTTGTAAGTTACGGAAACATTTACTATATTAGTTACGTATAATCTACAGACAGGATCATGGACTTCTTTGCTGAACTAAAAGAACAGGCGCTGGCCAGCCGCTTGAAGCGCCTCAGCGAACGGATGTTGGAAGAGGGTGAAGCCCTCTACCAGGAGCTCGGTTTCAACTTCCGGCCGCGCTGGTTTCCCTTGTTCTACACATTGAGCCGCCAAAGCCCGCTGGCCGTCACGGAATTGGCGGCGGAGCTGGGGATTTCTCATCCGGCAGTGAACAAAATAGCTCATGAAATGTCGAAGGCGGGATTGATCACAGAGACGAAAGACAGTCGCGATGACCGCAAGCGGATGCTCAGCCTC
Source organism: Calditrichota bacterium (assembly GCA_020051775.1). Taxonomy (GTDB): domain Bacteria; phylum Electryoneota; class B3-LCP; order B3-LCP; family B3-LCP; genus JAGVQJ01. Next base: position 44,703 of record JAGVQJ010000158.1, read on the forward strand.
AGTCCCAAAGGACGTGAGACGCTGGTCCAATTGCAGCCGGTGTGGGATCACATTCGCCAGGGCGCGCAAGAGATGTTGAAGGAAGCCAAGGTAAATCTGGTGGAAGATCTGGAGAAGGTGGAGAAGGCTTTCGCCCGGCAATCGGTCGTGGCTCGCGTGCGTGAACGAATGGGTGTCCCCCAGCCTACGACGCTTTCCATCGTGGATTACCGCCCTGCTTACAAAAAATATTTTAAGAGTCTGAACGAGGCCTGGTTGAAGGATTTCGGGTTGGAGAAACATGACGTGGCCATGCTAAACGATCCCAACCGGAACATCCTCATGCGAGGGGGAGCGATTCTGTTCGCCTTAATTAGCAACCAGGTCGTGGGGACGTGCGCTCTGGTGCGCTATAAAAATGACGTGTTTGAACTATGCAAAATGGCGGTAACACCAGCGGCACGCAGGAACGGTATCGGACGCGCCTTGACGCAAGCCATTTTGGCTCGCGCCCGGGAACGGGGCGCCAAGCAGGTTTTCCTGCAAACCAGCCCCAAACTCGCAGCAGCGGTAAAGCTATATCAGCAGGCTGGATTCTTAACCTCGAAATCCTTTACGCTTCCCAGACCGGACTATAATCGCTGCAGTATCACCATGATCATTGATCTGACTGATAGAGCACCACAGGAGAATTTCTATGAATTATGAGCATCGAATCTGTAACTATCGTCGGGGTCGAGTCGTCCTCTTAATAGCGTTGATCGGTCTGATCATTGTTTGGACTCCTTCGACGGCCCTTTATGCTTTTCCGCCTTTTGCGCAACCCGGCCAACTTCCGGCCATAGACGCCGCCACGCAGCAGGCCATTATTGACAAGATCACAGCCGCTCTGAACAAAGCCTATGTCTTTGCTGACCAAGCCGCCTCGATTGATTCCCTCTTGCACGCGAACTTAACCGCCGGAGCGTATCGGGAATTAACCGATCCAGCCCTGTTCACTCGCAAATTAATGGAGGACATGCAAACGGTTTGCACCGATAGGCATCTGGGGACGGCTGCTTTTCACCCGTCGGCGGTTAAGGCAGACAATCCGCAAGACAGCGTACGATTGGCCGAGCGGGAAGAAGAAAGCCTTCGCAAATCCAATTACGGCTTTAAAAAAGTGGAAATCCTTCCGGGTAACATTGGCTATCTGAAATTTAATCAATTTGCCGTGGTTAACAAAGCAGGTGAAACGGCTATCGGCGCCATGAATTTTTTAGGCAATGTGGATGCCCTGATTATCGATCTGCGCGAAAACGGCGGCGGAAGCCCGTGCATGATTCGGCTTCTCAGCGGATACTTTTTCCGGGAATCCGAACATCTGGTGAGCTGGTATCATCGAGATACCGACGAAACCATCCAGTCCCATAGCCAGGACTATGTCCCGGGGAAGCGCCTGATCGATA
>JAGVQJ010000192.1 GCA_020051775.1 Calditrichota bacterium
AATACACCGAGACTCACATTCAACGAGTACAAAGAAAAAGACGAGAAAAAGGTCGCTTAATCTGACCGCAATTTGTCCGGTAAGCTATTGACTTATACACTGGGAACAGAAAATGGTGGCGTCAGGTCTTAGTCCGGTGTTCGGGCGTGACCTGACGTTTTTATTCAGTAGAAAATATCCCACGCAACCATTTAATCGCCTCCGGATAGAACTCACAATCCAGCACGAATTCCTGCCCGCGCCCAACTGTTTTTAGATGAACACTTGAATCCTGTGGGCTCCATTTAATTGGTTTTGTATGATAACTCAAAGGTGGTCTTTCGTTATTTAGAGCGAAATTTGGATAGAACCACTTGGGGAGTTGCCAGAGGCTGCGCGTCATATCTTTGGCGGTGAGACAAAGCTCCGGCTTATATTTTGGGAATATTCCACCACCTTCAAGGGAGAGATTTTCGCCGCCGATACTCAAGCGCCGCGTGGCAACGTAAAGGGTGTTATTCCCGGCTCGCTTCTTCGCGCCCTGTACATGGGGATGAGAAGAAGCCCAAGCCGGAACCTTCCCAGGTGCTTTAGTCGGTTTATAGATCTCTCCTACCTGCAACCAGCCATACAAAACATGGATATTCTTCGAGCCACGAAGATAAACTAACCCTGAGCTAGTAGATTCTGTTTGTCGGAACCAACCGAAGAATAGAAATAGATCCCCGAGACCTACCCCTTGATTTTCGAGATGGGCCTGAGCCTGGTCCACTTGTCCAAAAGCGGGAAGCCAGCCTGCAGATCTGGGAACAGCGTCGAAACGGAGATCGGGATCAAGATGTGTATGATGTGCGGGTTGAATTCGACCTCTGGTTAGGCTGCTGACGATATCGCCCAAATTCTCGCCGTTGAAGGAGACGTCTTTGAACGCTAATTGATCATCCGAAGGGATCGGAAGCGTACAAAGTGAGCCGTCAGGCAAGATTGGGCTGGGGAAACCGCCATTGGAAGAATCGAATCCTTTTCGGCTAAAAATTATCTTCATGAGATTGATACTTCTTTTATCGGAGTCGGGGACTGCCCCGACTACTGTTCCCTGTTCCCTTCTCCCGGTTCCCTGTTCTCTACTGCCTTTCTTCCCCGCCTCGCTTGCAGTACTTCCATAAATGCCTGCATGCGGCTTAAGGTTTGCCCCTGCTGGCGTTCCTTGCCCGGGCCGACCACATCGAAGACCAGCACCGGCAGGTTCAAGCGTCGGCGCACCTCTTCGGCGATGATGCGATTTTCCGAAGCGCAGTGCGAACCGGCAAAGATGGAGGAGATGATCACTCCTTCCGCTTTAGCTTGCTTCGCCTCTTTCACTACGATATTCGCCCGCTGCCCTGAAGTCCCGATCAAGCTCATCGCTAAAATTCCTTCGGTCAACGCCTCCAAGGGCGGCAGGTCTTCCCGTAGCGGTTTGCGAATCTGGTTGATCAAATATTCGCTGCCCACCACCTGGCCGCCCAGCTCCTCGGCGTGGTTCAGAAGGATGGGATCGGCGGGGGGCGTCACCCAGAAAAGGCGATAGGCGTCGGTGGCCGTTACGAATTGCTTCTGTTGGAACCGTTTCCGGGCGGTGCGTTCCAGATGCCGGGCGATATCCAGGGCTTCGTCCAGATCGGCGTAGAAGGCCATCCCCATGAATTCCAGATCCATCATTTCCAGAGCGGGCAGGGAAGCTCCGTAGGAACGATACGCATAGCGCCGAGTCTTTTCCACCGACCGGCGGAACCGATTGACTTTGGCCAGCGTGTGACGCAGGGCCTCCGCACTAAAAGCATGGCCGGAGATTTCTTCCAGACGAGGGATCAGGGTCTGGAATTGGGAAACGAGGAGGTTTTGAAGATCCCCCCCTGCCCCCCCTTGATAAGGGGGGGATAATATGGTATTGCTCTGATCCCCGCTACCCCCCTTAATAAGGGGGGGAATCATAACCGGACGGTGGGGGATCTCAAACCAGAAGAAGGGGTACTTCATCCCCCAGGCGCCCTGGATGACGGCGGCCATGTCGTCGCAAGTGGCTCCCACCGAGGCCACGCACAGATCCGGGCCGGGAAAATAGCATCGCTTCAGGAACGCCCCCAAGGCGGCGCGGACGAAACAGCAATCTTCGCCGATTCCCTTGCGCGCTGCGACGTCGAACAGGTCGTTGGATTCGGTCAGGAAGGGCGTCCACCAGTGGCATTCCGGATAGAACGCCACCACGTTGGGGAAGGAATACACCAGCGGCGCCAAAGGCCCCAAGTCGCCCATTAACGCGACCACCTTTTTGCCGGATTGCCTCGCGCGGTAAAGCCTTTCGGATTCGGTCAGCGCGAAACCCCACAACCGCAGGGAAGCCAGCGAATTGTCGAAGCGCAACTTCTGCAGGTAACGCACGCCATAAGCAGCAAAAGTGGAAGGGGGAATCAGGTAGGTGTTCCAAGGCGTTTTGCCGTTATCCCGATAATAACGATAACGATCAATTAACTCTGCGGGGATCGTGGCAAACGAACGCCGCCATGCCGAGCTGGAGATCTTCCCTGGCGGAGGCTCCACCCAGAAGGGTGTTGATTTTGCCGGAGGCTGCGCTTTCATCTGTTTTCGATTATTAATTGAATTCTTCTTTCCTAGGATCGGGGGATGTTCCGTATTAAATATATGAAAATTATACTTCGTAGTCAAGGGATTCATCAATGGTTGGATGGTGGCAGGAAGCCCTGGGGATATTCCCGCCGATTTTGCTTGATTTAACCGCGTAGAATAAATATATTTTTACACGATTTAGACCGAGACCGGATAAGTCTTCGAGAGTTGCTCTGGCAGGAACGTGACATTGTGGCAGTAAATGCAGCAGTAATTGTGGATTACGATTTATAACTATAATAATATCAATATGATATTATTGGCATGGTAATTGCGAATACTTGATGAATAGATCACTATGAAGAATTGGATCAAGAGAAAACCAAAAAGAGAAGCAGATCTTCGAGGCGACAAAACCTCATCATTTTCACCGAGTGCTGAACCTATGAATAAAGAACCTAAAACGAGTGCAGAGACTTTGCCGGAAATCGTTCCCGTTATTCCACTGCGTAATTCCGTCCTCTTTCCTCATCAGATTATTCCTTTGGCCGTCGGGCGGGAGAAATCACTGAAATTGCTGGCCGACATCCAGGATCGTTCCAAGTATATCGGGGTGATCGCACAGAAACAGGGTTTGGTGGACGATCCCGGTTCGGAAGACCTTTATCGGTTCGGGACGGTGGCGGCAGTACTGAAGGTCATTGACCTGCCGGACGACTCCAAATCCGTAATTGTGCAGGGGGTACACCGGTTCCGCGTGCTGGATTTCACGCAACTCGAACCTTACATCAAGGTCGCCATCGAACCGATGGAAGATATCAAGGCGACGGGATTGGAAATCGAGGCTCGAGTCCTGAACTTGCGCAACCTGGTGCAGTCCATCAGCGAATATCTGCCTAATATTACGGGCGAACACCTGATGATGCTGGCCAATATCCAGGATCCCGGACGACTCGTGGACACGGCGGTATCTCTACTGAATCTTGAGACCTTCCAGAAAGAGGAAATTTTAGAGAAGATTGACGTGAAAGAACGCCTGGAACGGGCCACGATGCTGTTGAATGAATATCTGCAGAAACTCGAAATCGGCTCTAAAATTCAATCCGAGGTGCAGGGCGAAATTTCCAAATCTCAGCGCGAGTATTTCCTGCGCGAGCAACTAAAAGCCATCCGCAAAGAGCTTGGCGACGAGAACGAGGGGATGGAGATCCAGGAGCTGCGCGATCGCTTGGAAAAGGCCAAGCTGCCCGAAGAAGCCCAAAAGGCCGCGGAAAAAGAAATTGATCGGTTATCGCGCATGCCCTCATCGTCGGCGGAATACACCGTTTCGCGCACCTATTTGGATTGGCTACTGGATCTTCCCTGGGCGATTGCGACAGAGGATAATCTGAATTTAAAAGACGCCGAAGCCATCTTGGAAGGCGATCATTACGGTCTGGAGAAGATCAAGAAGCGCATACTGGAATACCTGGCGGTGCGCAAGTTGAAACAGCAGATGAAGGGCCCTATCCTGTGCTTCTTGGGACCTCCGGGAGTAGGCAAAACCAGTCTGGGCAAATCCATCGCCAATGCGCTGGGGCGCAAGTTTGTACGCGTGTCGCTGGGCGGCCTGCGCGATGAAGCCGAAATCCGCGGCCACCGCCGCACGTATATCGGCGCTTTGCCGGGACGCATCATCCAGGGTATTCGGCGTTCAGGGACGCGCAACCCTGTCTTCATGCTGGACGAAATTGACAAAGTCGGCATGGATTTCCGCGGTGATCCTTCCTCAGCCTTACTGGAAGTCTTAGACCCGGAACAGAACTTCAGTTTCTCGGATCACTATCTCGATGTCTCGTTCGATTTGTCCCAGGTGATGTTCATCGCCACGGCCAACATTGCCGATCCGATACCTCCAGCCTTAAGAGACCGTATGGAGATTTTGACGCTGCCGGGATACATCGAAGAAGAAAAATTGCACATCGCCCGCAAGTTCCTGGTGCCCAAACAAATCGAAGAACACGGGCTTACGCCTGAGCAGATCAGCTTCGAAGACAACGCTATCCGGGGGATCATTCATGATTACACCCGCGAAGCCGGGGTGCGTAATCTGGAACGGGAGATTGCCGCCATTAACCGCGGCGTCGCCAAACAGGTTGCTACTGAGGAAGCGCAGACGGCGGTGATCACCCCTGAATCGCTGCATGGGTATCTGGGCCCGATCAAGTTCTACAGCGAAACCTCCGAACGCATCACGCGACCAGGTATCGCCACCGGCGTCGCCTGGACACCCACCGGAGGCGATATATTGTTCATCGAAGTCACTCGCATGAAAGGCAAAGGACAACTAATCCTGACCGGTCAATTGGGCGACATCATGAAAGAATCGGCGCAGGCAGCGTTGTCGTATATTCGCAGCCGCGCCACGGAGTTGGGATTGACCATAGATTTCGAGAGCGAGAATATTCACGTTCATGTGCCCGCCGGCGCCATCCCCAAGGACGGTCCTTCGGCCGGAGTCACCATGATGACCGCCATGGCCAGCCTGTTAACGAATCGAGTGGTGCGTTCCGACACCGCCATGACCGGTGAAATCACCTTGCGAGGCTTGGTCTTACCGGTGGGCGGTATCAAAGAAAAGGTGTTGGCGGCGCATCGTTCCGGCATCCGGCGCATGGTCATGCCCTGGAAAAATGAGAAAGATCTGGAAGAAACGCCCAAGGAAGTGCGGGCGGAGATGGAGTTTGTGTTTGTGCATGAAATGAGCGAAGTTCTGGCCAACACATTGAGCGCCGCCAAGTTCGAACCGGCGGACGAAGAGGCGGAATTCGCGGCCTAAGTGGAGGAAAATAGTTGGAAAATCTGATTACAACCCGCATCACCTACCAGGGCGGTATGCACTTTGTAGGAGAATCTGAAACCCGCCATCTGGTGCACTTGGATTCAGCGCCCAACAATCTGCCTTCGGGTGGGCCTACGCCTATGGAAGTGGTCTTGCAAGCAGCCGCCATCTGCAGCGCCATGGATGTGACAACGATTCTAAACAAGCGGCATAAACAGATCAAAGCGTTCGACCTGGAGGCGCAGGGTACGCGTCAGGATAAGTTTCCGCGCATTTTCACCGCGATTCACATCATTTACAAGGTCTGCGGCCCCAACATCACCAAAGAGGAAGTGGAGAAAGCCGTACGGTTATCGCATGACACCTATTGCAGCGTCATCAACATGCTGAAACCGACAGTGGAGGTCAGCTTTGCGGTGGAGGTGAGATCGGAATAACCCGAACAATCGTCATTCCGGCTGGCCCGGAATCTGATTCCCAACGCGGGCTAAAGTCCTTGTGGGAATGAAAAATTGTGAAAAAGGGTGGATGATCCTTAATCGTAGGATCGTCCACCCTTTTTGATATGGCGGTGGCCGGGGAATTCCCCGCGTCGTCGCGCATTCCATATCCTCATGCACGGCTATACGTCACAAACGCGAACACACAGTCAATAGAGGCTATGGGGGCTTCCCCGGCCAGCCTTTGCTATACTAATATATAAAAATAATGTCCAAGGTTTCCTGGATTCCAGCTTTCGCTGGAATGACTGTGCGCCTTACATTCGAGCATCATCCCAGCGATCCGTGAGGATCGCCCCTCACGGGGCGTTCGCTGGGATCCAGAGGGGAGATTAGTTTAAAAACTGCTCTCGGCGACCTGTTGATAATATTTGACTTTCATCTTGCAATTGCCACAAAGCTTGTGTATTATAAATACGATTAAAGATAGGTTAAATGTGTGGAAATCAGTGAAAAATTTCTGGGGGCGTAAACCTTCGGCGGCCGTCGAAAAATTACACAACCCCGCGGTTGATCAACGCGCTCAGGATTTGGTGAATCTGGGCAACAAGATGTTGACCACCGAAGATTACTCCGGAGCATTCGACGCTTATGAATCCGCCCTGCGCTTGGATGGTCATTGCGCCGAAGCCTGGCACCACCGTGGCCGCATTTTAATGCGCAATAACCAAATTCAGGGAGCTATGGCCTGTTACGCCCGTGCGTTGGAACTGGATCTGCACTCGGCGGATACTTGGTGCGCCATGGGTGAAGCGATCCTGGAATTCCTACGTCGTGATATTGAACCGTTGTTCATCCGCGAGCATCGGATGGAAGTTGCCTGCGAGGCTTATGATTGTTTTGATCGTGCGTTGAAGATCGGCGGCGATCTACCCAAAGCCAGAGAGGGCCGGGAGAGTTGCCGCGGTATGATCAAGGACAACCCCTTCCGCCTGGCCAACCCACGACTGTTTTCCTTCCATTCCGGCGGCGTCCTGGAGGCGGCAAAGCGGGAAGTGATCTCGCCGTTTCTGAAGGCCGCCGACTACCGCCGCAAAACCCCACCCACCCTGGAATGATCGAGATATTCAGCGATTTCGACGGCACTCTGACCAACCATGACACCCTTGATCTGCTCCTGCAGCGGTTTGCGCCGCCGCAGTGGCGGGATCTTGATAGGGCTATGCTTTCGGGAGAAATCAGCGAACGCGAAGGCTTAAAGTTGGAGATGGCCTTGATCCAGGCGCCTGATGATCTTTTGTTGAGTACTCTGGAGACGGAAATTTTACCGGCGGAGGGGATCGAGGGGTTTATCTCCCTGGCGCGGCGCAAGGGCTGGCCTCTCCATATCGTGTCCGGGGGATTGGTAGCTTTCGCGGGTGCGCTATTAAAGAAGTGGGGCTATGGGGATATTCCACTCTGGGCGAATGACCACCGGCGTAATGCAGCGGGTGGTATCGAAGTGATCGAAGCGGCCACGCCGAGGCTGAAGGAGAATTGCAGCCACTGCAAATCCTACCACTTGCAACAGGCCCTCAAACGCGGATCGAAGATTGTGTATATTGGCGACGGGCTGACCGATTACTGCCCAGCCCTACTGGCGCACCGCGCTTATGCCAAGGCCAACCTGCTGGAACATCTGCGTAAACACGACTTCCCGGCTGTGCCTTTCGATAACCTGCGGCAAGTGGCGAGGCATTTAGAGGAGAATCCGGTGTAGAAATCTAACTTATCCTTTACACTTCATCCTTAGTACCTCTACTGTCCCCCCGCCAATTCCTTCAGGCAGTGCCTCATGAACAGTATGTTCCCCTCGGTGTACTTTCCCATAGTGCTTTCTAAGTTACGGTTGGCCAGAAAATCGCTGTCGGGGATATAGAGCAATCCGCCGTTGCCGACCGGAGCGAACACGACCAGCGGTTTGCCATAGCCGTCCAGCAGGCTGCGGAATTTTTGATCCCCCTCGTCCCCCCTTTTTAAGGGGGGTGCCTCAGGATTGGATAGCTTCACCTCCCAGGCTTCATGGAAGACTACTTTCACCGGCTGTCTGGCCTCACTATCCAGGGAATCGCCGATGATCGGCAGAACGAAGGCCGTGTCAATTTCCGCGGGGCCTAAAGGCACGTAGACAGGATGGAGAGCGACCAGGTCCAACAAATCGCGCGAGCCGTCGAATTCTTCCATGCCGCAGGAGACGATGACCAACCCGCCATGTTGCATGAAGCGGGTTACGGCCTGAAGTTCGATGCGGCTGAATGGTTTAGACGGCGCTATCTCCACCAGGATTTTGGCCTGATCCAATTCTTGGGGTTGCCATCGTTCCAGGGTGCGAGGCAGAAAACCGGAACGCATGAGAGTATTCTGCAACCCCCAATGGCTGCTCTCGGAGACTTGGTTTAAGGGGGCGCGAGGCGCATGGCTATGATCCAGCAGCGCTCGGGGCGGCGCCTGAGCAGTCCAAACCGGTGGCCGATGATCCATAGAGGTGGTGATTCGCCACTGATTGAACCACCCGGTAGTGAACAATACCAGGGAACAGAACGCCAGAATCGTCGCAGAGAAGCTCGAAAAGATCCCTAACGCCACACCCAGGATTAACAGCAATGCGCCGATGATTCTCAGCCACAGCAGTGGAGAGGAGACTGGCGACAATAGGTAGCTGAACAAACTCGCCACCCAATCACCGTCGCGTACCAGGGCGCCGTTTTGCAGACTGGAAGTATCTCCGAAAACCAGAACTTTGCCGCGCCCAGAATGGGCTTCAGCTACTAAGATAAGGTCGCCCAGGCGTTCATTGTCGGTATAGCGGAAATCTCCCAGGTAGCCGTCGCGAGTGTTTTTGGGATTACCAGCATCGGAAAATCCTTCCCTGCCGACAATCAACGGATAGCCGGGCGGGGAAACCTTCAGCGAAGCGCCCACCCAGATTTGTGCGAGAGCTTCAGAGCCGGTATGATCCAAACGTCCCAAATTCCAGCCACTGGTCAATGGATGCAGTGTTGTGACCAAAGACCCAACCCAGCCGGTGCGCAAAGGTTTGGCCGAATCGAAGTTCAGTTCGAGGCCGTAAGGAGCCAGGAGGTGGTTGGAGGGGTCGCGAATATCGGCCAGTCCGGTGTGATCTCCCAGTAACAGGAGCGAGCCACCTTCATTTACGAAGCGATGCAACGCCTCCTCCTCACTGGGATCGAGCGGATCCATCAGGTTGATGATGACGACGACTCCGGCGGAATCTAAAGATGAGGGAATTAAGGAGTCTTTCAAAGCAACTTGGAAACCACGTCCCCGCAGATAGTCGGGGAGTAGACCGAACATTCCGGCGGCATGTTGACCGTAGTCGCCGTAACGGGGGGTATTCCAGTTCAGATAGCCCTTGTTCAGGATGAAGATATTTTTATTTAATGCGGGGACGCCAATATGGGGAGTCGGCCCGCCCCAAACAACACCGAGCAGGATGAAAATGAGAGCCGCCCCTTTCAGGCGTTTTTGTGAGACTAAACGACCTTTCCGCCTTTCGGGCACCCCGCTTATTAAGGGGGTGTGGGGGGGATCAAGCATACCCCACACGGCTAAGACCATGCCGAGCAAAATCAGCAGCGCCCATTGTAAGCTGAAGGCATCGTGAATCCCATGCACTCCCCACTTGTGCAGGAGGGATTCCAGGCTGCGATATAGCGCCCAGTAGACCGGCAGTGAAATGAACAACCCTCCGATCGCCATTAATGGCGCGAAAGTGCGGCGTTCGATCAACAGCGCTGCCAGTGGGAATGACATGGCCAGCAGAACCAGCGGGAGACCGGAAGAGGCTGCGGAAAGATCGGCTGAACATAAACCTTTGGCCAGCGCTGAGACGGTATCATCAAGGGGGATCCACAGGGTGGGAAAATAGGACCAAATCAAGCCACAGGCCGCAACCAATAGCGCCGCCACTGACCAGCGGCGACCCCAGGAACCAGCGGCCCAGGGCAGCAGCGCCAGAAGCCATAAGCCTTCACCTCGGTGAACCGCTCCCCAGGGGCCAAAGAGGAGCAAGGCGGAGAATCCCAACCAGAGCAGTCTGTATTTACCGGGGAAGAGACTCAGCGCGATCAACCAGACCAGACCACCCAGCGGGCGCGAAACGGAAGGAAGCAGATATCCGACCTGGCTCCAGAGTAAAGCCAGCGCCAGGAACGCCAGAGCCGGCGTCAAGCCGTTTACCACGCGGGGCGCAGGATTATCCAACGTCTGTGCCAGGTCGTTTTGAAGCGGCTGAAATCTCACGTCCGGGAGTCCTCGTCTGCGGTGGATTCCGGAAAGAGGCTGCCCATATTCGGGGTTTCACCTTTCAGTTGCTGTATCTGGGTCCAATGAGCGCGATGGGTCTTCAGATCGTGGATCAAGTGAAAAACCTGCAAGGCTTCGGATTGGAAGCCGCGTCCACCGACGCCTCTTGGTGATATCCACTCTCAATATACACCAGCTTTCAGGTAAAAGCAACGGAATTTTCAAGACCGATAGGATGAAATCACCCCAATAAAAAAGGCTGGTCGCAGGAGACCGGCCCATATAATTTATGTTAATTTGTATTTTTCAGGCCGCTTCTATCTCTTCCTGCAGATTTGTAGCAGCGGCGGATTCGGTTTGGCGGGCGATCGCTTTTTCATGCGCTTGCCGGATCACCAGCAGCACTTCTTCGCAACGGAATGGCTTGGACAAATAGCCTTCCGCTCCCAGCGATACGACCTCCTTGATAGCGTAATCCTGACTAAAGCCGGTCATCATGACTACCGCCAAACGCGGATAGGCCTTCTTGGCCGCTTTGAGCAGGGCAAAGCCGTCCATACGCGGCATGCGCACATCGGACAACATGACGTCGAACTGAGCTTTGCGCAGCAGGCTTAAAGCCTCTTCTCCGTCGCCGGCAGTCTGCACCCGGCATTCCTGTTTTGAGAGTAGTTCGGTAAACAACTCGCGGATGTATTTTTCATCATCTACCACGAGTATTCTCAAGGTCTGTGACTTGATATTCAATAAAGTCCCTTCTTAATTCATTTCATTTTAAGTAAATTCAGAAGATCCGTCGGAATACGCCGCGGCTTTCCCTTTAAATCGGTAAAACAATGTACGGTAAATCCTTCCACAAGTGCACATTTTTCCGAACTTTTATAGACGCTATACTCAAACCTCAGGCGGACCCCGGAAAAATTTGCCAGTCGGGTGCATACCGTCAACAGATCATCGTATTTTGCACCCACGTAATACGTACAACCCGCCTCAATGATGGGGAGAATAAGGCCTCCTTCTTCGATCTCGAGGTAGGATTTCCACAATCGGCGGATCAATTCCGCTCGCCCGCTCTCGAAATAAACGAAGTAATTGGCATGGTAAACGACACCCATGCGGTCGGTATCGGCGTAGCGCACCCGCACAGTGGTTTTTTCGTGGTCGTGGTAGTCAGAGAGGCTGATGTTGGAAGACATGGGGAAATGCTAATTAATTCTATTAAGGAATTCTCTAACTATGGCAGAGAAAAAGAATGACGATAAGATCGAACTATTGTCTTGAAAAATATTGAGATTGGTGGGTGTATGGCATGAATTATTCGTTGTATTGTGGAATTATTTGAGAAGTTGTCAAGGCAATAGATGCTGCGATCATCTTGGCAATCCGTGGCGAAACTTCATGGTTTAAAAGTATATTTCCGTGATACTTATTTTCGGACAACGGTTGTCTTTCGTATGCTAAGCGCCCGCCGATACTATCCCACATTTTTATTTCATCAAGCCCCTTACGGGGAAGGATCGCAACGCCGGCTTTAAACTTAAGTTCGCCACTTTCTCGACGCTGTTTAAGAGTGGAATCAATCGCATTATCATCATCATGCCAATTGATGGACAGCTCTATCCAACCATCAGGTCTCCTGTGCTTGTTATCAAAATAAAAGAGAGGAGAGGTAACTTTACCATCCTCGAGAAAACTCTCGTTAATAATACCACGAAGGCATTTTTCGGGGTAAGACATGGCGTTGTATTAGGAATAGGCTAGTGTTAGGCTCAAGATGTAAATAACTATCTTCTCTAAGTTGGTGTCTTGAAGGTTTTCAGAAGCACCTATTTGACCATGGGCTGTCATTGTTACAAAGTACCAACCAGACTCCTCGGGAACCGATTCAATTGTAAAACCCGCCCTCACGTTTTGAGAAGCCAGTTCTATCAGGATGGAACCGTCATCCGGATTGTAGACATGTACTGGCGGAAGGTTGCGCAGATCTCTCTTTGCATTTTTAAGTATTAAGATAGATTGTTCAATGGTTTGCAGTATATTCTCTGCTCTTGAAGCAAGTTTTGGATCAATAGCATTTCGAATGATACTCCTCGATGAGTTGGCCGAATCTATCGCGCTTAGAATTGGTGCAAAACGCTCATTTAGAGTGCCGCCAAAAGTCTCATTGGCAGGTGAGTATCTTACTTCACGACACGGGCTGACGGGTCTCGTGCCGATTGCCTGAGTGATTGCGGTATTCATATAACCTCGGGTTGCATAGCATCGTGGAGTATTTTAGAAACTGCCCACTGAATTAGTCTGGATGCTCGCACATGGAAATAATCTAATCTATCTACAGCTTCTTCAGTTTCGGTTCTTGTAGTATTGGAGAAATCACTATCAATCATGTAACAAATCTCGTCATTATCTTTAGCCTTTACCAAACTCGTGGCGATGCGGACCTTACTTTGTCCATCTTCAAGGCTGATCTCCGATACCGATTCGAAGGCATTTACAGATTTAGCAAGTTCTTCAGAACCTAAAATGCCTATCAAACTCGGGTTGAGAAGTGTGCGCCATGGTGTATCCTCCATCCCAAGTTTTGAGCGTCGAATTACATCAATGTATCTTAATCCTGATCTGGAAAAATAACTTGGGGAGTATACTTTTTTTAGGGCGTTAAAAGGAATAGTTAGCTTTTCTTTGAAATGCTCCCACTTTTCATATTTATTTGCGGTAAGTGCAACAAAAGTGCGCGTTAAGTTTACCTTCCAAACATCATCGTCTGATGAGAACTCATAGTTCTTGCCTCCTATGGAAGGAGATATTTG
>JAGVQJ010000187.1 GCA_020051775.1 Calditrichota bacterium
AATACACCGAGACTCACATTCAACGAGTACAAAGAAAAAGACGAGAAAAAGGTCGCTTAATCTGACCGCAATTTGTCCGGTAAGCTATTGACTTATACAGGAAAAACCTCTTGCGTGAAAAACAACCTAATTTAGTTGCCGCCAGGATTAAAGCGCAGCGATTCCTGGCGGTGTAGGCCATCCTGCCGGAAATCGCTTTGCTTCAATTCCGGCAGAAACGAAAAAGTGGAGTTCACCATGCGCGTTATTCTGACATTTTTATTGTTGCCTGCTCTCTGCTGGGCGCAGCCTTTTCAGTTTGTGCAGGAACTGGATAGTATCCCGGTGATCGTTGACGGCGACACCCTGGGTGCAGCGTGGGTTGGAGGATACACCGAGACTTGCCCTCGAACCATTGACCTGAATGGAGATGGTGATTTAGATTTATTGGTTGCCTGGGCAAATGGACAAATCGAGTATTGGGAAAATAGCGGCACACCATACCAGGCATCCTTTATGATTATTGACCGTTATTATTTAGGAATTGATTTTGGATTCGCGGCCAAATTAGCCATCTGGGATATGGATGCGGATGGTGATATGGATCTATTAGTACGTGGAGAATACCCCACGATGGTATTTGAGAATGTAGGTGGTCCCTTTAATCCCCAGTTTGAAATATTTGAAGATTCACTCAGAGATAACGAAGGGAATTTAATTTATGGTTATGCTGTTGACCTCGCTGATATAGATGCTGATGGAGACGAGGATTTATTGGTTGGACAGTACAATGCGTCTGGAATTAAATATTACCAAAATATTGGCGATTCAACCCAGTATTACTTTTTTTATACAACCTCCAATTTTGCCAACCTTAGTCCGGGGTATTATTCCAGCCCCTATTTCTGCGATATTGACGCCGATGGCGACCTGGATCTGTTTATCGGCACCTGGGGAGGTGAGATTCTTTTTTACCGTAATATTGGCACCCCGCAACAATGCAATTTCATTTTGGTCTCAGACCACTGGATGGGTGTGGATGTAGGAGAACAGGCTATCCCCGAATTCTGTGATCTGGATGCTGACGGAGATTATGATCTTCTTGTTGGAAAGAAAAACGATATGGATCACACCACGCCTGGCGATATGCATTTCTATCGAAATGTCGGCACGCCGCAGATACCACAGATGGTTCTGGAAAACCAGATGTATTTGACGCTTGATTTTCAAGATGATTCGGAAGTGGGAATCGCTGATATCAATCTTGACGGTAAAGCAGATATCCTCGTCCATGCCAATTATATTAGTTGGTTGAAGAATATTGGAACGCCAACCCAACCGATTTTTCAACTGCAAAGCTACAATATTGCCGGTGCTGGTTTTCTGGCTTCGACCGCATGTTGGGGTGACTTGAATGGCGATGGCCACGAGGATATGGTAGTGGCCCTAGGGTGGTCCGGAAATCTGGCCTTTTGGATTAACAATGGAGACACCTTAAATCCTCAATTCAATTACTACAGCACCATGACGATAGGGCAACTGGCGGGAGGACAACAATTAGCCGACATGGATGGAGACGGCGATAACGATATGATCGTGCATGTCACTTCCTTTCAGTTCGATCAATACTTGTATTATTATGAAAATCGCGGAACGCCACAGAACTTCAATTTCGTTCTTACGACTCCAAATTATCAGGGGTGGGCAGGCCACTACGGTGTGCTTTCCATGCTGGATTTCGATGGGGATGAGGATAACGATATTGTTGCCATAGATTCAACAGACGCCATGACCTATTTCGAGAACATCGGAACTCCTCAAGCTGCCGTTTTTGCTCCGCCATACTCTCCATTCATGATTGTTGATTCCTTGGATGACGAGCAATGTGATTTCTGCGATGTGGATCAAGATGGTGATATGGATGCGTTTTTCGGTTCAATTTTAGGAGGAATTAAATTTTACCGCAACGTCACTGGCGAGTCTCCCGTCCACCCGGACCCCAAGCGGCCTGCGCCCAGCTATCCGCGAATCTCCATTCTGCTCAATCCGGGCAACTCGTCGCTCGTGGCTCGTTACTCGTTGCCGGTAGCCGGGCCTGTCAGTCTTAAAGTTTACGACATCGCCGGGAGATTAACCGGCACGCTGTTTTACGGCTTCCAGTTGCCGGGGACGTACTCGTTTTCGTGGGATGCGGCGAATAAAGCGGCGGGAGTGTATCTAGTTAGGTTGGAGGCGGGAGAAAAGGTCGAGGTTTCTAAAGCGGTGGTAGTAAAATAGCAAGGGATGTGTTTAATTATAAATCATAAATTATAAATATACAAATACTTATAACTCATAATTCATAATTTATAATTTGGTTTCCATGACCCGCTACTACACCCAACACCTCTCCGCCCGCCGCCTTCAGGCCGTCTACGACCTCGCGCCGCCGGAAACGGTAGACTACCTCGAGGCCGAGATCGCCTTCGTTAAAGAGCGGGTGAGGCCGGGAGCCTCCGTCCTCGAGCTGGGTTGCGGGTATGGGCGGGTCATTCAACGCCTGCTGCCGGTTGCCGGGAGTGTGACCGGCATAGACAATTCACCGGCCAATATCGAATACGCGGTGGAATTCTTAGAGCGCGATTCTCGGATAAGCCTGGCCGTCATGGATGCCGTGAGTCTGGGCTTCCGCGAGAGAACTTTCGACTTGACGATCTGCATTCAGAACGGCATCTGCGCCTTTCGGGTGGACAAGGAACAACTCCTGCGCGAAGCGCTGCGCGTGACCAAACCGGGCGGGATGGTGCTGCTGTCCAGCTACGCCGCACGCTTTTGGCCGCACCGCCTGAAATGGTTCGAGATTCAATCCGCGCACGGGCTGCTAGGCCCCATTGACTACGCCGCCACCGGCCACGGCGTCATCGCCTGTACCGACGGCTTCCGCACCACCACCATGACGCCCGACGACTTTTGCGACTTGGAAGCGCGGGTGGGGGTGGAGGCACGCATCACCGAAGTAGCGGGATCGAGCCTCTTCCTTGAACTCCACGTGGCACCCGAATAAATTCGGGTGCTCGCTAAAAATAAAGTGGTTGAAACCACTGTTCAGTCGTTTTAACGACTTCAAATTAACGAGCACCCGATTTTAATCGGGTGTAAGATATGTCCCGCTTCCTGAATAATTACGGCATGTTGGGTGTGCTGATTCTCTTGGCCGCCCTCTTCTCCATCCTGACCCTGCGCGAGCAGCAGCCCGAAGGCATATCGGCGGCGAATTCACTGGCTGCGGATCTGATCGCTCAGGCTGGACGCGATGAGGCGATCGCCATCCTCGCTCCCAAAGGCGGCGATAACGCCGTGTTCGCCTACCAGTTGCATCTGAAATTGACGCAAGCCGGCTTTAATCTCAATCTCGAATCCACTGGCGATCCCGCGACTCTGCGCACCAGCCTGGAGGGTTGGGTCAAATCCGGTCTGCCCATCCACTATATCGCGACCCTCAAACCTCAGGAACCGGTTATACAGGCCCTGGCCGCTCAGTTTCCAGAGCTGGCGAACGCCCTCATCGTGACTCCTGCCCCGTACCGCTGGCCGACCTTTCTGCTGCCCGACAACCTGCGCAACGTCGCCAACCAGATCACGGTCATCGCCATCATCGCCATCGGCATGTCGATGGTTATTATCACCGCGGGTATTGATCTGTCGGTGGGCAGTTTGGTCGCGCTGTCGGCGGTCGTGACTGCCTGGTTGATAGGCGCGCTCGGAGGGGAAACCGCTTCGGTCGGGGGTATGATCATCGGCAGCCTGGGCGCAATCCTGCTGTGCGGTCTGGTGGGCGCCTTCAGCGGCTTGATGATCACCCGCTTCCGCATTCCGTCTTTTATTGCCACGTTGGCTATGATGCAGGTGGCCGCCGGAGTTGCCTACATCATTTCGCAGGGCAAGCCTATTTATCGTCTACCGGAAAGCTTCATCTGGCTGGGGCGCGGCGCGGAACCGTGGCTGGGGCTTCCCAACGCCGTCATTCTCATGGTCATCCTGTACGCCATGGCGCATGTGATCATGTCGCGAACGACACTGGGCCGGTACATCTATGCCGTGGGGGGCAACGAGGAAGCTGCCCGGCTGGCGGGTATCCGCGTTAAAAGTGTGCTCATGTTTGTCTACGCGTTCTGCGGGATGCTGGCGGGTTTGGGCGGAGTCATCATGGCTTCGCAACTGAAATCCGGCGCTCCCACCTATGGTGTGACCTATGAACTCTACGTCATCGCGGCAGTGGTGGTGGGAGGCACTTCGCTTTCCGGCGGGGAGGGCCGCATTCTGGGCACGCTCATTGGCGCTTTCATCATCGGCGTCATCCAGAACGGCATGAACCTGACCAACGTGGAGAGCTACACCCAGAAGGTGGTGCTGGGATTGGTGATTTTGGGGGCGGTGCTGCTGGATCGCTTTTCGCAAGCAAGAAAAAATTCACCACAGAGACGCAGAGAGCGCAGAGAAAAGAATTCAGGAATCCAGGAATCCAAGAATTCATAAGAACCTAATCCGTGAAATCCGTTGAATCCGTTTAATCGGCGATTCAGACGATTATAAATATCCATCCGAGACCCTCCTATGAAAAACTTCTTCCTCGCCATTCTCGTGCTTGGCCTTTTAGCCGGTGTCATCTCCGCACAGCAACGGCCCGATAGCACCCGTACTCTACACGTCGTAGCCACCTCCCATCTGGATACTCAGTGGCGCTGGACGATTCAGGAAACGATCAACAAATACATCCCCGCCACGCTGCGCGATAATTTCAAGCTTTTCGAAGCGTTCCCGGATTACACCTTCAGTTTCGAAGGCGCCTTTCGCTACATGCTGGCCAAAGAGTATTACCCCCGGGATTATAAACGCCTGGAAGAGTTCATTGCCACCGGGCGATGGCGCGTCGTGGGCAGTTGGGTGGATGCGGTGGATACGAATGTCCCCTCCCCGGAATCGCTGGTTCGACAAGCGCTGTACGGCAACGGCTATTTTAAGCGGGAGTTTGGCAAGACCAGCGCTGACGTGTTCCTACCGGACTGTTTCGGTTTCGGCTACGCGTTGCCTTCGGTGGCGGCGCACTGCGGGATCAAGGGCTTTTCCACCCAGAAACTGACCTGGGGATCTTCCGTGGGCGTGCCTTTTGATATCGGCCTGTGGGAAGGGGTGGATGGTTCCACGCTCGTGGCTCAGTTGAACCCCGGCGATTATGTCTCGCGCGTGCGCAATGATTTGTCTCGCGACACCACCTGGACTAAAATTGTCATGCAGCAGGGCGAGACCTCAGGATTATACGCAGGCTACCATTATTTTGGCACGGGCGATACCGGCGGAGCACCCGATTCAGAATCCGTAGTCTGGCTGCAGAAATCGCTGCACAGCGATGGCCCCCTGCAGGTCCTAAGCGTCGGGTCCGACGAACTTGCCCGTTCGCTGACCGATGAACAGAAAGCCAGGCTTCCTCGCTATAAGGGCGAATTGCTCATGACCCGCCACGGCGTGGGATGCTACACTTCGCAAGCGGCCATGAAGCGCTGGAACCGCAAAAACGAACTGCTGGCCGACGCCGCCGAACGCGCCTGCGTCATGGCCGCACAGTTGGGTTATCCCTATCCCGGCGAAGAGCTCCGCGACACCTGGCCGCGTTTCCTATGGCATCAGTTTCACGACGATCTGACCGGCACCAGCATCCCGGAAGCCTACCAGTTCTCCTGGAATGACGAGTTATGGGCGGCCAATCGCTTCGCCGGGTTGCTGGAAGATGCCGTATCCGCCATTGCCTCGTGCCTGGATACCCGCGTCGAGGGCGTGCCGCTGGTGGTCTATAATCCACTCTCAATCTATCGCCAGGATATCGTCGAGGCGCAGATCGTATTCGATCGTCCGCCCAAAGCTGTGCGCGTCTATGATCGAAACGGCAAGGAAGTCCCTGCGCAGATCACGGCACGGGATGGCAAAACGGTTACGGTCGTATTTCGGGCTGAAGTCCGTCCGGTTGGCTTCACAGTTTTTGACGTGCAGCCGTCAAAAGCTCCGTGCACTCTTGAGACGGGATTAGAGGTCACCGCCACCTCGTTGGCCAACGAGCACTATTCCGTGCGCCT
>JAGVQJ010000076.1 GCA_020051775.1 Calditrichota bacterium
ATACGCCCGTCGTACTCCAACAGGTTATACAGTGGTGCGCCGATCTTAATATTGAAGCCGTGGATTTATTTCCGATATTCCGACAGGATTTTTTAGCTACCGGTGAAAACCTGTACATTTGGGATAATTTGCACTGGAATGCACGCGGCAACCGGCTGGCAAGCAAGGTCGTACTGGAAGCGCTGCAAAATGATTTCAAGTAATATTTGCTGAGGGTTCGTCGTTTAGTAATCTTCGTCGACATGACCACTAGGAATCGAAAAAACGCCTTACTTCTCAATCTCCTGCTCCTGCTGTTGGCAACCGTCTTATGTGTGCTGTTGGCCGAGACGGTGATGCGGTTTGTAAAGGATTTTAAACCGACACAGGGCAAACCGCAGGTGATGACATATGATGACACCTTAGGATGGATCGGCAAGGCTAATTTATCCGTGGAAATGACGCATTGGGGAAGGGGCATTGTATATAATATCAATGCCTGGGGATTTCGTGATCATCCGCCGCCGTCAAACAGTTCAGTGGCGGACAAGCGCAGGGTAATGTTTTTGGGCGACTCTTTCGTGGAGGGCGTGGGTGTTAATGCTCGCGATCGCGTTTCAGACGTCTTGCAGAGTCTGGATTCATCCATAGCCAGTTATAATTTCGGATTAGGCGGCTACAGCACCGACCAGGAATTGCTAATCCTGAGATTTTTTGGCTCGAGAATTAAGCCCAGCGATGTAATCCTCGTGATATGTCTGAATGACTTAGGTTACAATGATAGCCCCAGCGCTTATGGGATGCACAAGCCCTACTACCGGGTTTTGGAAAACGGATCGGTGCAGCTGGAAAATGTACCTGTTCCGAAGAGTAATCCGGTGGGAAAATTTTTTCTCTGGTTGAAGAAGAAGTCAATCTTGGGATCATACGTTGTGGCGGCGATTGGACGGTTTCGTCCACTGACGGCATGGGCGGTGCCGATGCCACACATCGCGGGAGTAACCATTCGCGGGCGTGAAATCAATGATGGCAACATAGAATACGCTATGCTGCATCAGGACACCCTTTGGGAAGGTCAGATGACCTACACCTTGCTGCGCGAAATGAGGAACGAATGCCGGCGCCAGGGTGCTCGCTTCACGCTATTTACAGCCCCCAGCAGCGCGGATTGGACGGCCGACCAGACCGGATCACCAAGGTTAATTGAGGCTGTGATGGCTTGGTGCGATAGCCTGAACATTACGGCCATTGATCTTTATCCTATTTTTCATGAGAACTATCCGCGGCTGGGCGATTCGCTCTATACTTTCGATAAGATGCATTGGGGAGTGGCCGGTCATAGACTTGTCGCGGAAGTTGCCTTGAGAATCCTGAACCAACCGCTTTCGGGTAAATATGATCGCAGATGAGATATTATGGAACGCTGGCTGGTTTTTGCGCTGACGGCGGCGCTGTTTTGGGGCGGCAATGCTGTCCTGGTGAAACTGGTCGTCGGTCGCGAATACATGGGATTGGAAGGCTCCCGCGCCAACCTGTTTGTGGGTCTGGGCATTCTGGCCACGATGTTGATTTACGACCGGTTGTCTCCGGTGCCCTTCGTGGCGGCAAAATTGCCGGTTTACTCTTTGGCATTTGTGGTGGGCATCATCTGGGCGTTGGGCAATATTTTTGCCTTTGAGGCGGTTCGCGCCGGCGGCAAAATGAGTCAAGTCGTGCCCATTTACAACACAAATACATTGATCGCCGTAGCTCTGGTTGTTCTTTTATTAAAGGAGATTCCCGCCGGTGCTGATCTGGTGCGAGTGATCATCGGGGCCATTCTGATCACAGTTGGCGCAATACTGGTTTCCTAAAGCCGTCTGTTATGAATCACGAACACAAACCACTTCGCGAAAGCAGTCATCATTCGGACGGAACCCATCACCATCACCACCATCATCTCGGCAAGGAACAGGAAAAACGCCGTTTAGGGTGGGTCATTGCCTTAACCGGCGTGACTATGGTCGTGGAAGCCGTGTTCGGGTGGTTATCCGGAAGTTTAGCCCTGCTATCCGACGCCGGGCACATGCTGACGCACTTTGGCGCGCTTTTGGTCAGCTTGGTGGCGATTTTGATTGCCCGCCGCCCCAGCCATCCGGAGCGTTCCTATGGGCTTTATCGCATCGAAATTCTGGCGGCGCTACTCAACGCGATAACGCTGACGGTCATTACGGCCTTCATCATCCAAGCGGCGGTGGGAAGGTTTCTAAACCCCAATCCTATCCAGACCACACAAATGCTTGTGGTCGCGGTGTTTGGGTTGGTCATCAACCTGGTTTCTGCGGCGCTTCTCTGGAAAGTTGGTCAAGGGGATGATCTTAATGTTCGCTCGGCTTTTATCCACATGTTGGGGGACACGGCCTCATCCATAGCGGTTATTGCCGGCGCCATCATCATCCGTTTCACCAACGCACTGTGGGTTGATCCATTTCTTTCCATTATTTTAGCTCTGGTGATCATGATCTGGGCGTATGATCTAATCAGGTTGTCTTTGTCTATATTATTGGAAGCCACTCCCAAGGATATTGAACTGCGGCGCGTGCACGAAATCATGCAATCCGTGCCCGGCGTGCAGGAGGTCCATGACCTGCATATCTGGTCCATCACGTCCGGGATGCACGCCTTGACTGCTCACGTCCAAGTCAACGACCAGCCCTTAGCCGCCGTCCAGGAGATTCGCCGCCTGTTGGAAGAAACCCTGCAGCGGGAATTCAAAATCTCGCATACCAATATCCAGTTTGAAGTCGCGGAGAACTCTTCGCATCATCGCGGTCATCTGTAATCAGAACCAGGAAAATCATCATGCCGAAAATTGATTATAACAATCTACCCGTCAATTACAAGACCTCGGTACAATCTCTGGAGATGGGTCTGTGGGAGAAGCTCTATTATCCCGAAATCATTCGCGGCCTAGCCATCACCACCTGGCACTTCGTGCGCAACATGACGGTGCACACACTGCATGTCTTCGGATTGGCCAAGAACCGTCGTGGCGCGGTCACTTACCAATATCCTGAGGAGCGCCGACCCCTCGCCAAGCGCTTGCGGGGTCGTCACCGACTGACCAAAAAGGAAGATGGCACCGAACGTTGTACCGCCTGTATGCTATGCGAAACGATCTGCCCCTGTGACTGCATTTACATCACCCCGGAAGAACACTCCGATCCACGGGTCGAGAAGCATCCCAAGGAATATCAAATTGACATTTTGCGCTGCTGTTTCTGCGGCTATTGCGTGGAAGCCTGCCCCTGCGACGCCATCCGCATGGATACTCAGGTAATGGAACTCTCCCATTGGGATCGCACCAGGCTGGTGTACGATAAAAAATTCCTAATGGAAGATATCAAGACTCTGGGCGCTCCGCCGGAATATGCACCGCCGGAATGGTGGTTGAAGTAGAGTGGACACAATGTTTGGTTTTGACAGTTTAAAGAATAAAGTCAGGACATTATGATACTTGGTGCTCACGTATCGGTGGCCGGCGGTGTACAGAATGGGCCTTTGAATGGCACAAAAATCGGGTGCCAGGCCATTCAGATCTTCGCCAAAAATCAGACTCAATGGCTGGCCAAGCCGTACTCTGATGAGAATGTGCAGGGATTTAAAACCAATCTGGCGGCCTCAGGCATTAAGCCGGTCGTGATTCATGATTCCTATTTGATCAATCTTTGCGCCAGCGATCCGGTTATCTTGAAGAAATCCATAGACGCCTTTACGGATGAATTGCAGCGAGCTGCTCTTCTGGGGGTACCCTATGTGGTGATGCACCCCGGTTCGCATCTGGGAAAGGGTGAGGAGTGGGGAATCGCCTGCATTGCAGATCACTTGAATGAAATCCTCTCGCGACCCGGTACAGCCGGAGTGACGACCCTTCTGGAAACGACCGCCGGGCAGGGAACTAATGTGGGATATACCTTTGAACAATTAGCGCTGATTAGAGAGAAGGTAACAGATAAAACCCGCGTGGGCGTGTGCGCCGACACCTGCCACATGTACAGCGCCGGGTATGATTTGAAAAGTGAAGACGGCTACCAGGACGTCTGGAAGCGGTTTGCCGACCTCATTGGGTTGGAGAATTTGAAAGCCTTCCATCTGAACGACACTAAAAAAGCGCACGGTAGTCGAGTGGATCGCCACGATCATATCGGCCAGGGACACCTCGGCGTGGATCCTTTCCGCCGTCTCTTGAACGATTCCCGCTTCAGCTCCCTTCCCGGTCTGCTTGAAACTCCCGGTGACGACCAGGATTTCAAGCGCAACCTGGACATTCTGAGATCATTGCGGTAGTTTGGAAATGCTGCCCACCGAAAAAATCCATGACCTCCTCCAAGGCACCATTGACACCCTCAACGACGCCATCGTTATCCTCTCGCCCCAATACAAAGTCCTCTTCATGAATAATGCCGCCGAGAAACGCTATTATAAAACCTGTGAAGAAGCCCTGACTAAAACATGTTTCGTCGTGTTGGGCGAAGCCTCTGCGCCCTGTGCGCACTGTACTTTACGGTTGGTAGTCGAAACTGGGCGAACGCAACAGATCGAATTTTGCACCCTCGGATCGGATGGGCAGCGTCAGGAATTTGAACAATCGCATTACCCCTTGAAAAGCGCTTCCGGCGAACTGCTGGCCGTAGCTGAAATCACCCGTGAAATCACCGAGCGTCGCATGTTCGAGCGGCAACTATTGCATTCGGAAAAATTGGCAGTATTAGGACAAATGTCCACCGCAGTGGCGCACGAAATTCGTAATCCGCTCACCGGCATCCGGCTGGGAATTGATTCGCTTTTGGAAACCGAGCGCGATCCCCTAGAAAAAGAAGCGCTGGAAGCTATCGTGCAGGATGTACGCCGCCTGGATCACGTTTTAACCCAGCTTCTGGATTTTACCCGTCGCAAGGAAGTCAATCGGAGTCATATCAGCGTGCCGGAATTGATTGAGCGCGCCCTGTTTTTTATCCGCAAGCAGGCGACCAATCAGCATGTAGCCATTAAGTTGACCTTACGGCGGGATCTCCCCCAGGTAAAGGCCAGCTCCGACCAACTCTTGCAAGTTTTCCTGAATATTTTCCTGAATGCGTTGCAGGCGATGCCTGAAGGCGGAATGTTGCGGATCAGCACCGACCTGCTCACCCATAGCGCACGTTCCGGCATTCTGGTGACGGTTCAGGATTCCGGCAAGGGCATTCCTGATGAACACCGCGAGCGACTGTTCGAAATGTTCTTTTCCACCAAACCGTCAGGTAGCGGCGTGGGATTGGCAGTTTCCAATAGAATCATCGCTGAGCATGACGGCGCCATCTGGGTCGAAAGTCCTCCGGGAATGGGCGCCTTGGTGAATATCTTCCTCCCCTTGGATTCTCCGGAAATTCCAGCATGAATCTAAGCATCCTGCTGGTGGATGATGAGACCAACATCCGCCGGTTCTTGAGTGAAGGCCTGAAGAAGCGCGGCCATCAAGTCGAAACGGCTTCCAATGCCGAAGACGGCTTGGCGCTTTTACAGGAGAAATCTGTGGATCTGGTGATCCTGGACATTAGCCTACCGGGGATGGACGGGTTGACGGCTCTGGGCAAAATCCAAGAGCATGAAGAGCCTCCTTTGGTCATTATGATCACCGCTTATGGGGACGTCAAATCGGCCGTGACAGCCATGAAACTGGGCGCCCACGATTATATCACCAAACCGTTTGAGCTGGCCGAAATGGAATTGGCTATTGGGCGTGCCGCTGAAGTACTGTCACTACGCCGCCAGGTAGATGCACTGAAACGCCAGACGGTCGCTGCCGCAAATTTCGGCGAGATGATCGGCAGCAGCTCGACCATGCAAGAAGTGTACAACGCCATCAGCAAGATTGCGCGCAGTCCTTCCGCCACAGTGCTTATAACTGGTGAAAGCGGCACAGGGAAAGAGCTGGCAGCTCGCGCCATTCACAAATTGTCCCGCCGCAACACCGGACCATTTGTAGCTCTCAACTGCACCGCCATACAGGAAACACTCCTGGAGAGCGAACTTTTCGGTTATGAGCGAGGCGCCTTCACCGACGCCAAGAAATCCACCCAGGGTTTGATCGAGGTCGCCTCCGGAGGCACGTTGTTTCTGGATGAAATCGGCGACATGTCCATCAAACTTCAGTCGAAACTCCTGCGCGTTTTACAAGAGCGGGTGATTCGCCGTCTGGGCGGGCAGCGCGATCTCCCCATTGACGTGCGCGTTATTGCGGCCACCCATCGTGATTTGTTGCAAGAAATCTCGGCAGGACGATTTCGGGACGATCTCTATTTTCGCTTGGCGGTGGTGCCGCTGCGTATGCCCCGTCTTTCCGAACGCACGGCTGACATCCCGCCATTAGTCCTGGCCTTTGTACAGGAATTCTGCCAGGACCTTTCCAAGCCGGTTATGTCCGTCAGTGAAGAAGCCATGAATGCGTTGACCAAATATTCCTGGCCGGGCAACGTTCGTGAATTGCGCAATCTGATGGAGCGCATGGTGATTCTCGAAGAAGGTCCGAAGATTATTCTGGACCATTTGCCGGCGGTCATTTCACAATCAGGAAATACGGAAGATCTTACCTTTGGAGTTTTCGGCAGTTTTCGGGAGACTAAAGGACGATTTGTAGCTCAGTTCGAGAAGGAATACCTGATAGATCTGCTCTTACGCCACCGAGGCAATGTTTCCCGGTGCGCCCGTGAAGCCGGAATGGAACGCTCCGGTTTCCAACGACTCATGCAACGGCACGCTTTGAAATCGGATGACTTCCGCACTCCCACCAATTAGGTGCATCATCTTAAGTGCAGGTGAATCAACTGTGAGATGATCGCCCCTTTCCTGTGTCAGCATATCCCAAATTATAACCTATTGTAAACAAATATATTACCACGTTTATTAGTGGTTTTAAGTAATCGGTACATATTTTGCGAAAAATTGTTCGGAGCTTTCAGGTGTTCTGTATAGGTACTATCTTTGGTATTAGAATGACCAAGTCGTTTATCGAGGCAATTCGAGACCATTTTCTCAATCCCCGCAATCAGGGGGAAATTCCCGATGCGCATCTGGTGCTCGAGATGGGTTCCATCGCTGCTGGAGATGCGGTCAAGTTGATGCTTAAATTCGATGAAGCCAGCCGTATCTGCGAGGTGAAATTTCAGTCTTTCGGTGATGGCGAATCCATCGCCGCGTACTCCATCTTGACCGAGCTGTTAATGGGGAAGACAGCTCAGGAGGCGGCCTGTATTACCGACGAGGACATTCGCGAGTGGCTCCCCTCCCAGGATCGTGAACCAAACCTTAAAACGGACCGAGCAGTCAAATTATCACATTTGGCCAGCCCCGATCGAACTATCACCCCCGGCAGAGGCGGACTTTCAGTAGTGGGAATCGAATGACAAGTTCAAGCGCTCCCGACTGAATTTCCTTGCCAGTTGACATTTTTTTGTGTATATTAATAGAAAATCTTTGCCAAGTGGAGGAATCATCATGATAGATAAGACCCTAACACCGTTAGAGGCTTTGCAGATGGCCATGCAGCGCGAGAAAGGCGCCGAAGATTTTTACGTTAAGGCAGCCCAAAATGTCCAGGAGGAGAGCGCTCGACAGATGTTTGAATTTCTGGCCGGTGAAGAACGTAAGCACCAGAAAATGATTCAGGATGAGATTGACAAAAACTTCCTGAAGGAAATGTGATGCTTCGGTCCGGGCTTTCGAAATCGGATGGAGAAATTTAAATAACAGGTGTAGGGGCGTTCAATCGAACGCCCCTACATATCGTTCCCCGGAGCGGCATGGCTCAATTCATGCGCTCTTTTTACAGCCCAAAATAATAAAAGGCTGTCCACGGTATTTTTGGGACAACCTCTTCTCTTTGTGCTTTGGAGCCCATAGTCTATTTAACCAGCACCATCTTCCCAGTGGCGGATTGCCCGCCGGTTTCCAGACGATACAGATACACGCCTGTAGCCAGCGCCGATCCGTCAAAGGCTATTTCGTGGTTACCCGCTTCCCGCCAACCGTCAACCAAAGTCGAGATCAACCTTCCCGCTGTGTCAAAGATCCTCAAATTAACGTGATTCGCAGTCGGCAGGTCGAAGCTAATCGCTGTGGAAGAATTGAACGGTTCAGGATAATTCCGCAGGCTTAAATTGCCCGATACTCGGCAGGCGGGCTGAAGACTTGCAACCTCGTTAATATCCCAACCGCTAAAGGTGACGGAGACCGACTCCTCGAATTGACCGGACCTTCCGTAAGATAATTTCTGAAATGCAAAGCTATCGAAAGCCCAGACGGTATCCGGATGCTCACCCAGGTAGGCGAGATATTCATAGGTGCCAGGCATAGCCGTTTCAGATACATACAAGCTACAGCGGCGAGTGATGCTGGTTCCGGCGTTTAAGTAAACCTCTGGGTGGAGGTAAAACGGTCCTGGAACCAGCTGACCGTTTGGCAACCGGAATTCAACCCAGAAATCGAAGATTACGTATCCGTTGCCTTCATACCAAGCGGTCACATCATAGGCGAAACTGCCTCCTTGCGGTGGTATAATCACGGGTGGATTGACCGGTTCTACCATTAAGTGCAGATCGTTACCCGGCCCGGTCTGGCAGTAATAATATGCGCCCATATCGGCGATTGTGCCATCGGGATCAAGCGGCGATGAAGGGTCGCCGGCATCAATACAGGGTGATTCCGGCAGCAGATGGAAATTATTCCAGGGCGGGTTCACAAACAGCGGATCAACCGTAATATTGCCCTGCCCGGGCCAAAGACCTTGAAGATCGCAATAATTCGCCTCGTAAACGTCCCCCATATTGTTGTACCAGATGATGCAATTAACGATGGAGCTGGTGGTGCCGTTGATCGAAAGAATGGCTGGGGACGTATTTTGAACTATCGTGCAATTGAGGATTTGACAGTGGTCATTCCACATGTAGATGGCTCCACCCATATTGGGTGCGCAGGAATTGTCATAAAAAACACATCGCTCCACAATGCTGTTGGAATTCGTCCCGATATTGATGGCCCCTCCACAGTGGAACACTTGATTATCCTTACAAACGTTGTACCGGAACCGTAAGTAATGGTTCAGCATGTACAAAGCGGCACCACGATTGGCACGGTTTTGTTGAAATGTACAGTGCTCGATTACCAGCATCGAGTAATAGGCGTAGAACACACCGCCATATCCACTTGGATAATTGTCGGCTTTTTCGAACTCGCAGTAATAGAAATACGACGTATCCGGAGTGCTAATGAATTTGAATCCACTCCAGGTTACCGAACCGTCTCCCGTGAAATGAATGGAGTCATCCTCGATACCCATCGCGATGATCTGACCTTGCACGGAAAATTCATAATTGCCTTGAAAGATCACCCACGTGCCCGGTTTGATGAACAGGAGTTCCCCAATTGGCACAGTAAGGTCTCCTACCACGAGATATGGCGATCCTTCAGTGTCCCATACTCCTGAAACATTACCGCTGACGATAGTTTCCGCATGAATAGAGATTGTAGTCCAGATTATCAGCAGCACCCCCCACGCTGCAGTGGTGCTTTTTCGTTTCATGACTTACTCCTTATAATTGGTGGAACTGCTTAAAAAATACGAACAAAATAAGATAGTGATTAATTCCGGTAAAGTCAAGTGCAATTTTTTGCATAAACAAATATTGTCGAAGCCAGTAAAGGTATCCGCGTGGTATCGCCGGTAAAAATAGTAGATCGCAATAATTTCTGGATCGTCGGGTTTTTCACCACATCCATTGGCGCAGTCAGTAATCGAGTCTCGATATCACCGAAGCCGGTGCGCATCAACTGATCCTGAATCTCTCTCTGAGTGTAAATCCGCGCCCGCGCCCAGCGGTCGTGGATCTTAGTCGGCAACCAGGAGAAGAACGGCACCCGGTTCCAGGGTAACAGCGGCAGGTTCGCGCCGTGGGTTTCAAAGACCCACCAACGGTGCGGCACGGACATAATCAGTGTGCCACCAGGCTTCAATACTCTTTTTATTTCCGAGAGAGTTTGTTGTTCGCTCTGCACGTGTTCTAACATTTCAAAGCAGGTGAGGTAATCGAAGCTGCCGTCGTGAAAAGGCAGTTGTTGGGCGTTGCCACCCAGCAGAGTGATGTTAGAGATGCCACGCTTTTGGAGATCTCGCTGAAATCCGTTTAACCGTGAAATTTGCAAGTCCAATCCCAGGCTCAGTCTCGTGTGTCGGGCGAAGAATTCCGTCTGCCCGGCATTGCCGCTGCCGATATCCAGGAGCAAGCTGTCGGCCTGAAAATTTCCGATCAAGTTTTGCGCGACGCGATGACGCCGTGCGTGGAAGGAACTGCCTACGGGGATCGGTTCTCCGGGCAGGATGTGCTTTAGTTCATTCATTCCTTACCAGTAATCAACTTGCCTACTTTGATCCCCGTGCGCACGGCGGCTTCGACCGTAGGCGGTAGTTCCGGGTCCAACCAGTCGCCGGCCAGGTAGAGATTGGAAACAGCAGTGGTCTGCTTAGCGAGAATCCCCCACAGCGAGGCTGGACGCAACGGTGTGGCGCGCCGTTCGCGAATAATCTTCCACATTTTCCAGCGCACTCCGCTTAGCTGTGGGAGCGCACTGAACAAATCTGCGAATATCCGCTCCGAATCCAGCGGGAAATGACTGCGCGTCCAACTCCTAATGCCAGGGATCTGAGTATCCCAAAGATCGGTAGCTGGCTGCATTTCCAACATCAGAGCGACCGGAGCGCGCCGGTCATTCCATAACCGGCCGTAATCGAAAACCCATCCAATAGATCGGCCCGGCAGGCTCGTGTAAAGTTCCAGCAAAGGACGTTCATCCGCCCACAAGTAAATCGTGACGATGGGGTTGGCCTGCCATTCGTCCAGGAAATGCGGGGGTTGTAGCCAAGATGAATTGGATAGCCCGTCATGCTGGATGAATTGCGCCGAAGCCCATTCCGCCAGCGCCCAGGGAGGCAAGGCAACCACCACTTCGTCGCAAGGGATGACTTCATTTTTTCCGACGAAAACACCCGTGATTCTATCTGGATTATTTTGAGTCAGTTGACCGCCCCAAGCCGACGTTTTCAGCCGCACCTGAACACCCGCCGATTCCAACTTCTCTTTCACCCGATCACCAAATAATTCATCTAGCGGCTTGGTCGCATAGCCCAAGCGTCCACCTCGCCATCCTCGACAGAATCCCTGTTTGAAGACGATTCCCAGGTGAGACGCGGGGATCGCATTTACCGGTGCGTTTAAGGCAGCATGAATCAATGGCTGCCAGAAGATCTCGCGTTCTTCCGATTCACTGCGACCGGCCAGCCAGGTCTCCGCACTCTGATCGGGAGGCAGAGTGCTGCTGATAAGCTCCCTTGTCGTTCTTAAGATTCTCGAGCGCGCCTTCCATGATAAGAGGTTGAAGAAGACCAACCCAGCGGCCAGATTGAACGGCGCAAACAAAGGCCACTCCCCTAAATTCCCCCGGAGGCCGTCGCGGCGGATGACATGAATTCTGCCCGGGTACGGGAAGACGAAATGGTCGGCTATCCTCAGTTCGCGGAACAGCTTGAGCGACTCGGTGTAGGTGCTTAAGAAAAGATGCGGCCCGTTGTCGAAGGGAGTGGGCGAACCGGCAGGATGGTGGCTGGTCAGCCTCCCGCCCAGACGGGGCCGCGATTCCAGTAGGGTCACCTCCGCGCCGGTTTTGCGCAGTTCCCACGCTGCTGCAATCCCGGAGATTCCCCCGCCGATGATGATGATATGCAGATTAAACCTCGCCAAATATTGTCATTCTATCAACCTCCTGAAATATACGCGTCCCGAATCGAATAAGCAAGTAAAATCACCAAAGGTAAGCAACACCCCGCCACGCGGATTTCCCTTGATCTTTACTTCAGAATTGATTATATTTGCTATATTCACTTTCCACATTCCTTAACTGTGAGATGTGCAGAATTAAAATAACGGGAGTTCTATGAAGGAACGCTGCCGCGTAGGGGTTATCGGAGTTGGTCACTTAGGGAGTATTCATACACGCCTGCTGCGCGAAATTCCCGGCGCATTTTTAGTCGGCGTATATGACCTGGACACGCAAAAAGCCGCGACTATCGCCGCTCTGCACGGCGTTAAAGCCTTCCGAACGCCCCAGGATTTACTATTCCAGGTGGATGCTGTGGTCATCGCCGCCTCCACCCGATCGCACTACGACCTGGCCTTGGAAGCTATCGCAGAAAAGGTCAACCTGTTCATCGAGAAGCCGTTGGCGGACACGCCTGAGCGCGCTCGAGAAATCCTGAAACGATGCAAAACGGTTGAATTAAAGCTGGGTGTAGGCCACATCGAAAGGTTTAATAAAGCGGTGCGAGCCCTGGAGGGGATGGTGGTGAGTCCTCGTTTCATCGAGGCGCATCGTTTGGCGGCTTTCAGCCCGCGCGGCGCCGATGTGGCGGTCATCCACGACCTGATGATCCACGACCTGGATCTGATCCTGCACTGGGTCAAAGCTCCAGTCAAACGCTTGGATGCTTCCGGAGTGGCCATCATTTCCGACACAGCCGACATCGCCAACGCCCGCATTTTATTCGAAGACGGTTGTGTGGCCAACGTTACCGCCAGCCGCATCTCCCGCCGTAAAATGCGCAAAATGCGTCTTTTTCAGGAAGACGCCTATATCAGTTTGGATTTCGTGGAAGGAAGCGCGGAGATCTTCCGGCTGGCGGAGATGGATGAGGAAGGCCCACCGGCAGTGGAGTTGGGACAGATCGAAAAAGCCAGCCGTCCGCGGCGCATCCTTCACATGAATCCCCAGGTCCCCGAGGCTAACGCACTCAAACTGGAGCTGGAAGGCTTTATCAATGCCGTCGTCAATGACCAGCCTGTACCCGTTTCCGGCGAAGACGGAGTCAAGGCGCTGGAATTGGCGCAGGAGATTCTCAAGCAAATTGAAGGATAAAGGATTGTGGATATCAGGCAGTTGTTCTTTAAGCTTCGCAGCTACACCCCCATCCCTTTACTCGCCCTGCTGGTAGCCACAGCCAAACCGGGATTGGTTCCATATCTCTGGGGATTAGCGTTGATCCTCTTGGGCGAAAGCTGCCGCATGTGGGCGGTGGCTCACGCCGGCGGAGCGACCCGAACGCGCGCCGTCGGCGCTCCTGAACTCGTCACTTCCGGACCCTTCGCGCGCACCCGCAACCCGCTGTACATTGCCAACACGATGATCTATCTTGGCATCACTTGCCTGGCCGGCGGGCGATTGGTATGGATCCTGGCCGCGCTTGGTTTCTCCATGCTGCAATATACCTTAATCGTCTCATTGGAAGAGGAAACTCTGGTCAAACTCTTCGGTTTCGAATACGAATTTTACCGCCGCCATGTTCCCCGCTGGTTGCTGCGGCCTCTGGCTTGGGATTGGTCGGTGCCGCGCCAACCCGATTGGAAGGACGCCTGGCGCAATGAAAAACATACCCGTTTAAATATCATTGTTTCGGTGGTGGTGTTCGGATTCATTTGGTGGGTAAAGTATCGTAGTCACGTAATCACCTGAGCACATTTTAAAATCACCCAATTTACCAAATCAGTTTTTTCAGCGGGAACCTGCGATTCGTACATTAAATCAATCAAACTCGATTTTCATTCTTGCCGGGGAGGTTTCAGGCGATCTGCATGCCTCCGGGCTGATCCGTGAATTCTCCCGGCTTTCCCCGGAGATCCGTTTTTTTGGCACGGGCGGTGACCGCATGGCCGCCGAAGGCTTGGAGGTTCTATTCCATGTGCGCGACATCGGCTTTTTAGGCTTCGTTGAAGTCGTCCGGCATCTGCCCTTCATCCGGCGCATGATGCGCACTTTGCTGGAAGAGTGCCGCCGCCGCCGTCCCCGAGCCATCGTGTTGGTGGATTATCCCGGTTTTAATCTCCGTTTCGCCAAAGCCCTGCGCCGCATTCCGGAACTGTCCGCCACGCCGGTTCTGTACTACATCAGCCCGCAGGTCTGGGCCTGGCACGCCTCACGTGTGCCGGAAATTGCCCGGTTGGTGGATCGCATGGCCGTTATCTTCGATTTTGAAGTGCCCATTTATCAGAAAGCAGGTTTGCAAGTTGACTTTGTGGGACACCCGCTGTTGGAAGTCGTTCGACCTGTCGGCAGTGCGGATGAACTGCGGCGAGAACTGAATTTGCCGGTTAATTCGCCCCTGCTGGCTCTGATGCCCGGCAGCCGGTTGCAGGAAGTGCGTGGATTGTTCCCCCTGTTTCTACAAACGTATAAATTACTTCACGGAGAATTCCCCAATCTCACCGCGTTGGTAGGATGTTCACCAACGGTGGGTCAAACCATTTACGATGATATACTGTTATCAGCCGAAATGGCCGGTGGTATTCGCCTTCTGAACGATATGACTTATGACATCCTGGCGCATAGCAATGTGGCGCTGGTGGCTTCCGGCACAGTGACGTTGGAAACCGCTATCCTGGGAACTCCACTCGTGATGGCGTATCGCGTATCGCCTTTAACTTATACGATTGGTCGTAAGCTGGTGAAAATTCCCAATCTCGCGCTGGTGAATGTGGTCGCCGGAAAGCGTGTCGTGCCGGAGTTCGTCCAGGGAGAAGCTCAACCGCATCTGCTGGCGGCGGAATTGTCTTCGCTACTGAGAGATGCTACTCGTCGCGATGCCATGCGCAAAGAACTGTACCAAGTGCGCGAAAAGCTGGGGAATCCCGGCGCTTCCCGCAATACCGCCGCCATCCTGAACTCCATGATTACAGCGCAACCCTGATATGCCCCGTCCAACCAGCAAATTAACCTATCGCCTTCTCGCCTGGATCGGTCCGGCGCTGGTTCGGTTGTTGGGCTTTACCGTTCGAATCGAACGATTCAACGCCAGTCTGACTGACGAATGGAGGCAGCAGAACAAACCATTCATTCTCAATGTCTGGCATGGCCGCATGTTCCTGCCCGTTTTCTACCACCGCAACCAGGGTTTGGTCGCGATGGTGAGCCGTCACGCCGACGGCGAGGTCGTCGCCCGCATCGTCCACAAGATGGGTTACGGGACTGTGCGAGGTTCTTCCGGCAAAGGTGGACGTGAGGCATTCTTGCAGCTTCTGGCACACCTGAAGAAAGGCGGCTGTGCGGCCATGATTCCCGACGGCCCTTTGGGACCGCCATGCCGCTTGAAAGTAGGTACGGTCATGTTGGCCAGAGAGGCCGGCTGCCCCCTGATTCCCATCACTTATGCCGCTCATTCATACTGGAAACTGAATACCTGGGATCAGACGGTTTTGCCAAAACCCTTTTCCCGCGCGGTGATCTGCTACGGCGATCCCGTATATTTACCCGCTGAAGCCACTCTCGATGACTTGGAAGTCTGGCGCGAACTGTTTGAGACAGCCATGAACGATTTGGTTAAAACGGCGGAAGAGCGCGTAGGTGAAAATAGAAAAGTCAAAGGAGACTGATCTGTCCCTCGATTCCCGGTTGTGGAAACTGCTGAAGCCCGTCCTCTATCCCTTTTCCTGGGTCTACGGTGCCATTGTTTTGGGACGCAACCTGGCCTATAATGCGGGATGGTTGCGCACCTTAAGCTTAACCACACCGGTCATCTCCATAGGCAACCTGTCCGCCGGAGGCACCGGAAAAACGCCTGTGACCATGGCCTTGACTCGTTTGCTGAAAAGCCCAATGTTCCGCTGTCGCCCGGCGGTGCTGTCACGAGGTTACAAGCGAAAAACCATGGGATACCATCAGGTCAGCTCCGGTAAAGGCCCCACCTGCTCATGGACTGAGGCCGGGGACGAGCCTTATTTAATGGCCCAGAGCCTGCGTGGTGTTCCGGTCGCCGTGGATGAAGATCGTTTTCGCGGCGCGACGGAATTGACAAGGCGTTTCAAACCAGATGTGATCTTGTTGGACGATGCTTTCCAGCACCGACGCCTGCACCGCGATCTGGACATTGTATTGTTGGATTCAAGCCGCGATCTATCGGACACATTGCTGCCGGCAGGCCGGTTGCGCGAACCTCTCTCTTCATTACGCCGCGCCGGGTTAATCATTCTGACTCACTTCAAGCCTGATGATCAAGTTTACGAAACTGCCTGGAAGGCTTGTGCCAGAACTTTTGGGGGAAACCGTCTGATGGCCTGCCGAACGAATCTCAGCGGTTGCCGAGATCTTCATTCCGGGAAATCCCTGGCGTTATCTGAATTGAACGGCCTGCGTCTGGTCCCTTTCTGCGGCGTCGCCAAGCCGGAAAGTTTTCTGGCCATCTTGGAATCCACTGGAGCAGAATTCCCCTTTCTGGTCCGCTTACCCGATCATCACGTTTATGGTCCGAAGGACGTTGAACGCCTGGCCGAAGCTTTCGCCCGCACTCGAGCTTCGTATTTGATGACTACTGAGAAAGATGCCGTCAAGCTGGAGGGGCTGTTCACGGCCTTGCCCATTTTAGTGCTCGAAATCGAGATCGAATGGTTGCGTGGCCGGGAAAATCTGGAACGTGAGCTGTTCAAGTTATTCACCTGATCTGACGGTTACAGGATGTTCGGATCATCCATGAAACCTGCGAATTTCCTTTTCACTATCATAGCACTCTGTATATCTGCTTCGGTGGCTACCGGCCAGGTGGTGCTCTCGGAGATCATGTTTCATGCCCCACAGTTGGAATCCTACGAAGAGTTCATTGAACTGTACAATCCCTCCGCCACTGCATCCGTCAATCTGTCCGGGTGGCGATTAGGCGACCAGCTCGAACAGGATTCGCTGGTGGACGCCGGACACGGCCTGATTCTGCCACCGCTCTCATTCGCTCTGGTGCTCGATCCCGGCTACTGGGGAAATTCCACTATTTATGATCCGGTGATGAACCAGGATGCCCTGATCGTGACCATCAGCGATGGTTCCTTCGGTGCGAATGGGCTGCGCAATGACCCGCCGGATACCGTTGTGCTGCTTAATGCGTCCGGCGCCGTTGTGGCCTCATTCTGCTATCCATCCTGCGATTCGGGCGGCTATTCCAGCGAAAAAATCCGCTTAGACTGGGGTGACGACCAATCCAACTGGGCCACCTGCTTATCCTGGCTGGGGACCCCGGGCTCTTTAAACAGCGTGCAACCGCCCAACCTGGATTTAGGTTTCGCGAGTCTGCAAGCTGATCCTTCACCCATTCCTGTCGGTTCAAATGTCACTTTAACGGCAGTTCTGGTTAATCTGGGTATGGAAGTGATTACGAGCGGGCAGGTAGGTTTTGGGCTTTCCAACCTTTCAGCTACCGTACCGTACACTATGCTCGGGGAAGGTGTATTCGAAACGCTATTGCCGGCAGATTCCACTTTAGTGAGTCTATCTCTCTCAACAGTACCCCCGGGACCTCATCGTTTCTGGGCCTGGCACGGTTTTCCCGACTTCCGACCCGAAAACGATACGATTAGTCTCATCGTTATAGGGGGTTATGAGCCGGGAACGGTCATTATCAATGAATTCATGGCTCATCCAATGGGAAATGCGCCGGAATGGGTGGAAATCTACAACCCGGGACCCGATGGAGTGGAATTAATGGGATTTACGCTTGCTGATGAGGACACTGCCGAACGGATGGCAATAACCGATTCCAGCCTGGTGTTGGAGGCGGGCGAGTACGCGTTAGTTTCAGAAGACTCCAGCTTGATTGATTCCTCGATGGCAAACGTCAAGGTGTTTGTTCTGGGAAATAGTTGGCCTTACCTGAATGACGGCGGGGATGCCATTTATCTGTTTGACAGCGCCGGTATCCAGGAGGTCGTACCCTATTATGGTTGGCCCATCTCCTCGGGAATCTCATTGGAACGGCTTTACTCGAGCCACTCATCCATTGATCCCACGAATTGGCAACTCTCATCTCATCCGTCGGGTTCGACGCCAGGGCAACCGAACAGCTTCCAGCCGATTCCGCCGGTGACTTCCAGCGGATCACTTTCGTTCAGTCCTGATCCCTTCGATCCGGACACGCACGGCGCTATGCAACTTCTTCTTGATGCGCCAACCGGCACCTCTTCAGCCGCGATATTCATTTTTGACCTGCGGGGCCGCCGCCTGAAAGTGATCTTCGATGATTACGTCACTCTCGGAGCGCGGGAATTCCTGTGGGATGGTCGCGACCGCGACGGTCGGCGTCTCCCACCGGGGTTATTCCTGGTGTTCGCCGAATTTCGCGATAGTTCCGGTAAGCGCAATGCCGTGGTTAAAAAGACTCTGGTTATCGCCGGCAAATTATAAGGGAACCTCTATCATTCTGGTTGGGTTTATACTTTTATGAAGGGATTTCAACGAAATATTGCCCTCCTGGGTTTCTCGCTTCTGGCCTGCTTCATGTTGTCCGCCACCCACGACTCCGTCTACGACGTGCTCTCCATTGTCCAAAGCGACCATGCAGGAGGGGAGACAACAACTGGCGCTTGCCAAAGCGATGACGAGGGCAACGGCTGTCTTTGCATTTGCCATATTTCTGCTGAATCACCCCAAGATGACTTTTCCAGCTACTCCCTGCCCTTGATCACATACCTGACCAATCTCACACCTACCAACTACAACTCCATCACCCTGGACACTTTCGAACGACCCCCTGAGCATCTCCAAGCGTAATCCAACTTACTTTAAATCCCAAAATACTTTGAATTGGAATTACCGCTCTTATTCATTGCGGTTATCCTGATTTTTCCAGCAGCCAACAGGCTTTTCCAAGGAGAAACCGATCATGCGAAAGGTGCGTGTATTTGTACCTTTATGGTGCTGTGTGTGTCTGGTTGTGCCTTCCTTCTCAAGGGCGACTGATACGCTATCTGTTCAACAAGCAGTGCGATGGGCGCGGGAATCGCATCCCCACGTTTCTGCCGCTTCCGCTATCGTATCTTCCAGTCGGGGGGAGTTTTGGTCTGCCATATCTCCGCCTCCATCCACGGTTGGTGTGGAGTATGAAGGCGTCCCTCGAGGCCAATCCCGCGAAAATTACTCCGAGCGTCGTGTAGGCGTCAGCCAGGGATTCGAGTTCCCCCTAAAATATCTTTGGCGCGGATTTCGGGGGTACAGGGAAGTAGAACGTGCCGGGGCTGAGAGTCAAGCCATCGTATTGGATCTTGAATCCTCCGTGCGCTTGGAATACGTCGCAACCTGGGTAGCAGAGCAACGCCTCCGGCTGTTGGAAGAGAGCGCCGCTCTCGCTGCAACGTATGCTCAGCAGTCTCAACGGCGCGAGGAGCTGGGGGAAATCGCTCCCTTAGAAGCGCGTCGTGCTCAGGTGGAAGCTTTGCAGGTACAGCGGGAGTTGGAGCGTGAACGCCGAAGTCATGATGCGAACTTAGCACGTCTGGGGCGTTTGATTGGAAAAGATCTGAGGGGTGTTGCCCTTGTGATTGCTTCCGAAAACTCAATGATGGACACATTGACCATCCCGACTGTAGCGGATACTGCGCGTAATCCCGAATTAAACGGTCTGAAAGCCGGGCTTCGCGCAGCCGGACACGGACTTACTTTGGCTTCTTTAAGCTGGTTGCCCGATATGGAAATCGGCTATTTCCGGCAGAGGGTTCCGGCTGATGCTGATCCGGAATTCTGGGGTTTAGAGGTTGGATTTTCGTTACCCGTTTGGTTCTGGTTGGGTGGACGGGGTGACCTCCAAACCGCTAAAGCCCAGAAAAAAGCCGCCGCGGCCTCGCTGCAAGCCCGACGCTTGGAAATCTCCTCGCAGTGGGATACCCAACGGCAAGAATACTTCTCAGCATTGGAGCAGGTACAGATTTTTAATGCTGAAATCCTCCCCTTGGCCAGAGAATCTTATGATCTGGCCAGGCGCAGTTTCACCTTGGGGGAGGCCAGTTATCTGGAAGTTCTGGATGCCCAGCGCAGTCTTCTGCAAGCACAGCTTGAGCATCTGGAGAGCGTCACCGAGTTGCAAAATAGCCGCATAATTTTAGACCGACTGGCCGGCCGGTCGCTCGCCACTGATGAAACACGATAAAGAATGATTAGGAGAACAATTATGAAAATTCGACTCACTACCGCCAGTGTTGCCGCAGTTTCGTTGTTAGTTTTGCTGGCACTGGTTTTAATTGGCTGCGGAAAGACGGAAAGTTCCACCACCGTCCCAGCCAACGCTGAAACAGATACAATAGTGCGAGAGAACGGCGATCCAGGCCAGGCTGCAGGGACGGTTGCGCAAGAATTAAATGCGCCGAGTGAGACTGCCTCCTGGGATCAAGCCCTGAACACCCCCTGTGAACACGCCATGCCGACCTATCAATGCGACGAATGCCGGTATGAGGCAGGGGTGGTGAAACTTTCCCCCGCATTGATCAAGGACGAATCAACTGGAAAAGGACTGGTAAAAACCGCTCAAGCAACCCGAATCGCCTCCGAAGCATTCCTGGAAGTGACCGGTGAAATCCAGTATAACGAAAATGCTGCCGTCCATGTTACCCCCCGGGTTACCGGCATTATCTCCTCTGTTCGCGTGGATGTTGGCGCCAAAGTTAAAAAAGGCGACGTGCTCTTCGAAATGGAGAGCGTTGAGCTGGGCGAAGCGATGGCGGCGTATTTGAAAAGCCGCACGTTAACGGATTTGTCCCGCAAAACCTATGAACGTAAAAAGGCGCTCTTCGAGCAGAAAATCTCTTCGGAATCTGCTTTGATCGAAGCGCAGATGACTTACGAGGAGCATAAATCGGATCTGGATCAAAGCGAACAACAACTACATGTGTTGGGGATGCCGGAGGCAGAAATCCAGGAGATTCAGCCGGGTGAAAATCCCCGGCTCTCCGGGCGATTGCCTTTCAGGGCTCCTCTGGATGGCATCATCGTGGAAAAGCACGCGGCCGTGGGGAATTTGATCCAACCGGGAGACATGGTTATGCTCTTGGCAGACCTATCTACGGTCTGGGTATGGTTGGATATTTATGAGCAGGATTTATCCGCCATTCTCAGCAATGGCACTCAAAACCATCCGCAGGCTACAGTGGAAACCAACGCTTTCCCCGGTCGCCTGTTCACGGGCGAGATTAACTACGTTGGCGCGGCGATGAACGAAGAGACCCGCACCGTGAAGCTGCGCGCAAACTTGAACAATCCGGAAAACCTGTTGCGGCCCGGTATGTTCTGCAAGGCGCGAATTGCTCAAGGAACGGGTGAGGAAGTTCTCGCCGTGGCTCGCGCGGCGGTCCTTTCTGACGAAGGCAACTACTTTGTTTTCAAGCATCTGAAGGATAATTACTATGTACGCTGCCCGGTCAAAAAAGGTCGAGAGTTTGCTTCCATCGTGGAAATCAGCGAGGGTCTGCAGGCGGGCGAAACCATAGTGATAGAGGGTGCGTTTCTGCTGAAATCAGACGTGCTCAGAGAAAAAATGGGAGCGGGTTGCGCAGACTGATGGCCTGCTTATCACCATGAAAGGTACTTCCATGCTTGACCGATTGATCCATTTTGTTTTACAGCAACGTTTGCTCGTAATCCTGGGTACGTTGATCGTTGCCGTGGCGGGTATTTGGGCCTGGAAAAACCTGCCCATAGACGCCTTCCCCGACGTGACCAACGTCCAGGTGATGATGCTGACTGAGGCACCCGGCCTGGGGCCTGCAGACGTAGAACAACGCATCACGTTCCCCGTGGAACTGGCTATGCAGGGCTTGCCGCGAGTGCATGAAGTGCGCTCGCTTTCCAAAGCCGGGTTGTCCCTGATAACGGTAGTATTTGAAGACGGGGTAGACATTTATTTCGCTCGCCAGCTCGTTTTCCAAAGATTGCAAGCCGCTAAAGAAGAGCTACCGGAGTGGGCGGAACCGGAGTTAGGGCCTATCAGCACCGGGTTGGGCGAAATCTACCAATACACCGTGGAAAGCGCAGAACGCTCCCCCACTGAACTCCGCACCTTCCAAGACTGGTTCATCGCGCCTCAGCTCAGGGCTATCCCCGGTGTCAATGAGGTCAACAGTTTCGGAGGTTTCGTTAAGCAGTATCACGTCCTGGTCAATCCTTCCAGTCTGCAAAAATACCGACTGACTTTGAACGAAGTTGTGGAGGCGGTGGAGTTGAACAACGCCAATGCCGGAGGCAATTTTATACAGCAGGGTTGGGAGCAAGCCTATACCCGCAGTATAGGTATGATCGGGGACATTCAGGATATCGAAAACATCGTGCTCACAGCCAATGATGGCACCCCGCTTTACCTGAAAGATGTGGCCGAAGTCGAGATAGGTCGTCAAACCCGCCAGGGAGCTGTTACCCGCGACGGCAAGGGCGAACAGGTCGCCGGCATGGTCATCATGCTGCGCGGCGAGAATTCCAAGCTGGTCGTGGATCGGGTTAAAAAGGCCATTCCTCAGATCCAGGCCAGTCTGCCAAAAGACGTCAAGATCTCTCCGTTTTACGACCGCACCTCGCTGATTCAAGCCTGTGTGGCCACGGTAGGCAAATCTCTTTCCGAAGGCGGGATTTTCGTCGTTCTGGCGCTATTCATCTTTCTCTGGAATGTGCGCGCGGCTTTGATTACCACACTCTCGCTGCCGCTGACCGCACTGATCACCTTCATCCTGATGGGGTGGCAAGGTGTGTCGGCGAATCTGATGAGCCTGGGAGGCTTGGCGATTGCCATCGGCATGGTCGCTGACGCTTCCATCGTAGTCTGCGAGAATATCGTTCGTCACCTGAGCCAGAGCGCCAAGAGCGGCATGGATAAATCCGCCATTGTCTTTCAGGCAGTGCGCGAAGTGGCGCGTCCGGTGATTTTCTCCATCCTGATAATCGTCATCGTGTTTTTTCCGCTGTTTACCTTAGAGCAGATGGAAGGCAAGATGTTCAAGCCCCTGGCGCTCACCATGATCTTCGCTATGCTAGGATCGCTTATCATTGCCCTGACCATCGTACCGGTGTTAAGTTCGATGTTTATCAAATCAGAATCCGAACACGGCGACGCCTATGTTGTGCGGCAATTGAAACGGCTTTATCTGCCGCTGTTATCCCGCGCCTTGAACTTCCCTCGACTAACCATATTCCTGGCGCTGGCGGTCTTCGTGTTCTCGCTGGTCATTGCTTCTTTCATCGGCATGGAATTCATGCCCAAGTTGGATGAAGGCGCCATCGCCATCAATGTCGTGCGTCTGCCTTCTGCCTCTCTGGATGGGTCTGTAGCCGTTGGCACTTTCATGGAACAGACATTGCTGAAATTCCCCGAAGTGGAAACCGTGGTGACCAAAACCGGGCGGGCGGAAATTTCCGAAGACCCGATGGGACCCGAACAGAATGACGTGATTATCATGCTTCATCCGGAAAGTGAATGGAAGACCGGGCGAAACAAAGAGCAGTTGGTGACCCAAATGCAGCAAACGCTGAGCATCATTCCGGGGGTCCGGTTCTCTTTCTCGCAACCGATTTCACTGCGGGTGAACGAATTGATTTCTGGCATTAAAAGCGATTTGGCTATCAAGATCTTCGGGCCGGAGCTCGAT
The DNA here is from genome assembly GCA_020051775.1 of Calditrichota bacterium. Classification (GTDB taxonomy): domain Bacteria; phylum Electryoneota; class B3-LCP; order B3-LCP; family B3-LCP; genus JAGVQJ01. The sequence goes on from JAGVQJ010000076.1 coordinate 23,472, forward strand.
TCTCTCAAGGGCTATGCCAACGAAGTTGCAGTGGTTCTACAAAACCTCGAAGGCGCTGAGGATGTGAAGGTCGAGCAGGTTTCCGGTTTTTCGCAGATCGAAATTGTGATAGATCGCCAGGCTATCGCCCGGCACAAGATCAACGTGGCCGACGTCAATGATCTGATTGAAACTGCGGTTGGAGGCAAGGTCGCTACAACGGTGATCGAAGGTCAGATGCGCTTCGCCACGCTGGTGCGGTTTCCCGAACCTTATCGCAACAACCTGGAATCATTGGGCCGCCTGCTGGTACCCTCGCCGGACGGCGCTTCCGTGCCGCTGGCGCAACTAACGACAATCCGGCAGGTGGAGGCCCCAGCGCAGATCAGCCGCGAGAATGGGATGCGGCGCGTGGTTGTGGAATGCAACATTCGCGGGCGGGACATGGGTGGATTCGTGAAGGAAGCCCAGGACAAACTGGCGACGATTTCCAAAAACATGCCGCCGGGATATTTTTTACGCTATGGCGGCCAGTTTGAAAACCAACAGCGCGCTATGCAGAGGCTTAGCATCGTCGTCCCCATCTCCATCGGGTTGATCTTTCTGCTGCTGTTCTCCACCTTTGGCAAGTTGCGCAGTGCTCTCATGGTGCTGGCCAACCTACCTCTGGCTCTGGCCGGTGGCGTGATTATCATCTGGCTGACAAACATCCCCTTAAGCGTTTCTGCTGTGATCGGGTTCATTGCCCTGTTTGGCATTGCCGTGCAGAACGGCACGGTGCTAGTATCATTCTTCAACCAGTTACGCCAGAAAGGCTTAAGCCCTTTGGAGGCAGTGCGCAGAGGTTGCGAGCTACGTTTCCGCCCACTGATGATGACCACCCTGGCTGCCATGCTGGGATTGTTGCCGATGGTGTTTGCCACAGGCAGCGGATCTGAAATGCAGCGTCCGTTGGCGCTGGTAGTTCTGGGTGGATTGATCACTTCGCAGGCGTTAACACTGCTGGTGCTGCCGGCGCTGTATGCCTGGGTCGAGGGGAGAAGAATTGCCGGGCAGGCTCCTGCTGAATCGGTCACTTCCCAATAGTGGTTAAATGCAGCATATTTGCCAGTTAGAACGACGAGGCGGTCTTGCATAAGATCGCCTCGCAGCATTTCATTATATTTATACATCTTTAAGTGTTTTTTATAGGAACAAGTAAGCGGTTGGGAATTATAAAAATAAAGTCGGCTGATCACACATTTTCCCCTCGATGCCCGGTCTTTCACGGTCACGCTACAGATTAGTCTTCTCAAACGTGCGTATGCTATCGGGCGAAAATCGCCAAAACTCGTAACCATGTCAATTCAGATAGCGAATTCAGCGTAATACTTCGGAATATCCGCCGATAAAATATTATATTGCATTTTCAGACTTCCAAACGATAGAGGCTGTCATTCCACACACAAACATTTTTCCCTGTAGCGAATGAAACAGACCGGTAAGGGACACAATTCATACCGGCTTAACATAATGAAATTATCTCGAACAGTTTTTCAGGCGGCTCGCGGGCTGATCCTCGGGCTGCTGATTCTGATGGGGTTATTGGCTCTGGCGCTGGTGTTTATAGCACTGCCGCCCGGGGAAAATTTCATCCGGGGCATCGCACAGGATAAAATCAGCCGAGCGTTAGGTCAACGCCTTTCTATCGAAAACCTGGAGACCAACCTGTTCAATAGCCTGAAGCTGCGGCACGTCGTGCTGTACTCATCCCCACCGAACTCAACTCAGCCCTTAGCTTCAATCGCCTTCCTGGAAATTCATTACCATCTGTTTCCCTTGCTGCGCCAACGATTGGTTATCTCCTCCCTTAGAATGGATACTCTTACCGTTGACCTGATCAGAGACAGTACCGGTCTGTTTAATCTGGAATTGTTGAATCACACCGAGCCTGAGACTGCTACGGTTAAAACCGGTAGTGGACTGGGGTTAGAATTCACGGACGCGACTATTCATCACGGCGACCTGGCTTATCGGGATCTTGGCGGCAATCCCAAAACCTTTCGGTTGGAAGGAATTGAAGTCGCCGCCGAGGGCAAGAATGGCCGGTATAGCGCGAATCTGAAAGCTGATTCCGGCCTTGCGGCCTATCGTGAATTAACACTCCCTTTTCACGTATTGGATCTGAAAACAGCGCACAATCCCGGCGAATATATTTTGGAGCACCTGTCGGTTCAACTCCCCGGAACCCAACTATCTGTCACTGCCGCCATGCGCCAAGATTCAAGCAGTCTCCAACTGGAGAGCACGGCTTATGCCATACAAGGCAACTTGCACCTGCAAGGTGACATCACCCCGCTGGCGGATTCCTGCTGGTCGCTGCTTCCACCCACCCTGTTTCCAATTAGTGGCGTGGTGGATCTTGATCTGAGCCTTGGTGGCAACACGAACCAGCTCAATGTTAAAATGGATCTGGGTGTGCAAAATGCCCAGGTTTTTGAGGTACGCGTACCACTGGGAGTTATCCAAGCGCGGTGGAAGCAGGATCTGGTCAATCTGGATAGTCTGGAACTTGATCTGCTGGGGGGGCATCTTTCCGCCCAAGGTGAATTGACTTTAGATAGTTTGAGGTGTCAACTGGCCGCCACCATAGAGGGTTTTGATTCGGATCAAATTTGGGAACTGATAAAACAAAATAAGCCGCGTTATCAGGCCATTGTAGGCGGACAAACACAGGCTTCGGGTCTTCTGCTGAATCCACAAAGTTGGGAGGCGATAACGGCTCTGCACCTGCGGCAGATTCAGTATCTCGATCAACCCGTAGCCGATGTGAATTTGAACCTCGACATACATCGGGGCACAGCCGATATAGACATGCGACAAGCCCAGACGCAGGTGCACGCCACAGGACAGTTCGATAACAAGAGCGTGCGGGGATCCTTCACAGCGGATATCCTTCAATTGCAGTCACTGGCTGGTCTGGCGGGAGTAAGTGATCTCACCGGTCAAGTCCGGCTTCAAGGAGCAGTGATAGGACCTCTTGATGCTCCTGTCGTGTCTGCCTCCCTTCAAGGCGCGAATTTACGCTATCGCAATTTCCCAGTGGATTCACTATCCGGGTCGCTCCACTTTGACGGGAAGCAGTTGTATTTTCAGGAAATCACCTTCAAGGGAGCGTTGGTTCAAATTGATCCCTCTGCTCCCCCCTTCGAGCTTGCAGGATTGCAGGGGAGCTTCCAGTACGAAGGTCATGCTCAAGGGCCATTAGATGGTCTGGCCGGCGATTTGTCCGTAAAAATGCAAAAACTCACCCTGAATAATCTACGCTTTGACGAAGGGGTTATTCAGGCTCGAATGGCTGGATCAAAAGTCGCACTTACTCTATTGAAGCTGCGTCGCGAAAGCCTTTTGGTACAGGGCACCGGAGATTTTTTCCTGTCCGAGCGCACTGGAAATCTTGCTGTGATCTTGTTACAAGAATCGGACAATGAAAAATTCCACGAAGACTCTACCCTGGCAGACGTTGGGGATGACAGTATCACCGTGACAGAGGCTTCTGCTGATAAAATTTCGACGGCATTTAGCCTGCCCGGCGCCGGTGAAATGTCCGTGCAAATGACCGCCCGGGAAGTTCGTATGGAGGAAGTCCTGGCTCTGATTAGCACACTACCGGTAAAAGCCACTCTGAAGCATCCTCTCATCCGCGGCAAACTGAATTTCAACTTGTCAGCGGGGGGGACGCTTTCCCAACCCCGGGCACAGCTCGATTTCGGCACGGATGAGATTGTCATCGAGACTCTGGAGCTCGATTCCGCCCGTGGTCGAGCGGTATTCGACAATGGCCAAATAACCCTGGAAACATTCCAGATCAGCCGGGAAGATTTCCACACTCGCGGCGAGGCTTCCTTAACGCTATCTGGTATGGGGCCTGTTGGTTATCGCTTATCCCCGGACAGCCCAACACGCGGTTTCCTCAAAGGGGAGGAAATGGAGGCGGCACTTTTGGCGGCGTTCTTGCCTCCGGGAATCATGGCACAGGGCCAGGTTTCATACGATTTAAATTGGAACGGAACAGTAGCCGAGCCACGTCCCCAGGGGAAGTTGATCTTGGAGCAGGGTTTGGTGCAACTGCCCGGAGATGTTCCCCCCATCGAAAATGTCATCCTGCAGGTTGATTTGCATGATTCCCGAGTGAAGATTGATCAGCTCGGCGGTTCCGTGGAAAAAGTCCCCTTTAACATGACCGGAACAGTGGATTTGGGCAGTCAGAAGAATCTGGATCTGGATTTGAATCTAACGGTAGCAGGCCAGCCAGCTCTTTCCGTCCGAGGCTCAGTAGCGACGGATCGGCTGCAATTATCAGCCGGCATACAGAATTTGAATCTGACCGTGCTGCAACCCCTGGCCGCATCGTTGGAGAATTTAAAAGGCACGCTGAATGCTTCCCTGAAGATCAACGGGTCGCTGCACGAACCCCACCTGACCGGTCACTTGGAGGGGCAAGGGTTGACATTCAAACCAGCCAGTCTGCGGGATGCCTTTGAGGATGGTCTATTAGTAGTGGATTTTCAAGATAACCGGGTCACGCTGGATACCCTTTATTTGCGGCTTAAGGAGGGATCAGTGTTTGTCGCCGGAGGGTTCGTATACCAGAATGGCTGGCTTGATGAGATTAACCTTACGGCGCGAGCTTCCGATTTAATCCTGGAGGAGCTTAAAGCTTATTCGGTGCGCGTGAATTCAGCTTTGATCACTTATACGTCCCTGGGTAACTATCTCAATCTGGATGGCGATGTATACCTCGGTAAATCAAAAATCACCACCAATTTCGACGCTGCGGCTCTACTGCCATTAAGGCGCCGAGTGGAGAGGCCGACTGCAGAGCCATCGCCCTTCATGACGGCGACTCGAATGGATTTGCGCCTGCATGGAGGCGAAGACCTAAAGGTAGAGAATAATGTGGCCAACGTGACGCTGGCGCCGGAACTGAGCTTAATCGGCACACTGGCAGCGCCCAACATCACCGGGCATGTTTCGGTGGTCAAAGGATCGGTGACCTTCCTGGATCGCAAGTTTACGGTCACTCAGGGCGTCGTGGACTTCGCCGACCCGGTTAAGATCAATCCGATCGTGGATATAGCCGCCGAAACCACCATTCGCCGCTATCAAGGGCTGGAGGCGGTGAGTTACGACATCTACCTCTCCGTCAGCGGTCCGGCGGATACATTAATCGTCGAACTGACCTCTGATCCTCCTATGGAACGCCCCGATATCCTTTCTCTGCTCACACTGGGAGCAACCCGGGAACAATTGGCCGGAGTGGATACTACCGGCGGCCAGACTTCCACCGGTGATCTTCTGGTTCAGCGGGCGCAAACCTTGACCACCTACGCACTTTCGGGGGTTCTTTCCCGCACTCTTGGTGCACGGTTGGGTCTGGAGACATTGACCATTCAGGGTAATATTTTCCAGGCTGGTCAGAATGACGTCGTGAATCCGACTTTAGAGGCCACTAAACAAGTGTCCGACCGGCTACTCATTACCTATACCACCAATGTAGGCTATTTTAATCAGAACGGCATCAAGGTGAATTATCTGCTCAATAAATACTTTTCGGTTCAGGGTCAAACCGATCAGACCGGACAATCGGGCATTGACCTGAAATATAGCGTTCGCTTCAAATGAAGATCCTGAGAATAATAACATTGATGGCGATTCTTGCAGGAATCGGGAGCGCGGCCCTGGCGAAGGATAATACTGATCGGTTGAAGGTCCACGACCTCAATTTCGAAGGGAATGACGTGTTCGGCGATTTCCGCCTTCGCAAGGTCATGGTCACCCATCGCAGCCGTCTTTTCTCCCGCTTTTATTTCAATCCCGATATATTGACCGATGACCTGAAATCAGTAGAGCTGTTTTATCACCAGCATGGTTATCTCGACGCTAAGGTTGTTCATAACGAAATCACTGTTGACACTTCCAAGTTGCGCGTAGATATTGACATCTTCGTGGAGGAGGGAACGCTCACTCGGGTCCAGGAAATATCCCTGCAGGGCAGTCGCGCCTTTGGCGACAGCCTCATTCTGAAGAAGGTGGATTTAAAGCCGGGTGATATCTTCGAGCAGCCTAAACTCCAGCAGGGTACCTTGGCTATCGTCCAGAAATATGCAGATAACGGCTTCCTGGATGCCGAAGTACGTCCGGAAGTGACCATCAATTCCCAGGAACATCTGGCGAGCATTAACCTTCAGGTAATCGAGGGGCCGCAATATACCATTGAACAGATTCGCCTCGAGGGTTTACAACAGACCAAACTCAATGTGGCTTTGCGGGAAATGACTTTCAAGATCGGGCAGGAAGTCAGTTTGTCCAGACTTTTGGATTCGCAGCGGCGACTCTACCTATTGGGATTGTTCCAGAGTGTCTTCATTCGCCCGGTGACCAGCCTCAGCGCTGATAGCAGCCGCAAAGACATCCTTATAAAGGTTATAGAGTCCAAACCCATTCAACTGAATATTACGGTCGGATATGGCACGGTAGAGATGGGGCGAGCTCAAGCGGATATCGCGCATCACAATATCTTCGGCACGGGACACAAAATCGGAATCTCCGGGAATATTAGCTTCATCAATCGTGGATTGGAACTGAATTACACCTCACCTTGGACCTTTGGAGTTCCCTGGCGTACCGATATCAAGCTTAATTACGAATTTCTACAGCAGCCGAGCTACAATCAGATTCGCCGTAGCGCCAGTGTAGTATTTGGGCATCATGTGGGTCGCCGGATAATGCTGTCCAATACCTATCGCATTGAAGATTCTCGACTTCACGATATTAAAGTGGCTGACGTACCTCCCAATTTGACTTCCAGCGTCAGTAGTATAAAGCCAGCCGTCATCTTCGATACTCGCGATGACATTTTTAATAGTCGGAAGGGACTGTATTTGGAACTGAGCGAGGAGTTGGCCGGCACTTTTCTCGGCGGCAACAACAACTTTCTACGCCATATTGTCAGAGCCAGTTATTTCATCCCGTTGAGCCAAACTACCGTGCTTGCTACAGCTCTGGATGCCGGCCTGATCAATGATCTGGGCGATACCGCCCACGTGGCATTGTCGGAACGATTCTACGCCGGTGGACCCAATTCCATGCGTGGATTTTCATATCAACATTTGGGTCCCAAAGGCCCTACAGGAGTACCATCTGGGGGCACATTAAAACTTGTCTTTAATTTATTGGAGCTAAGACAGACATTCAACAAATTCCTGGGAGCGGCCCTGTTTGTGGATGTAGGCAACGTGTGGAGTAATCCCGAAGATTTCCGTCTGAGCGATTTACGGACTTCGCCGGGGTTGGGATTGCGAGTGGGTACGCCACTCGGCTTCGTTCGCCTCGATTGCGGTTTCAATCCGCAACCCATTGCGGGCGAAGAACCAGCGCGTTTCTACTTTGCCATAGGGCAGGCGTTTTAGATGCGGAGCAAGTCAGCTTACAAAACTCAATCCAGCGTTTTATCCCGTACATCCAGCAAGAATCGAACTTACAACCGCCGGATCAAGTGCCGCGCAGGTTTGTGCGGGAATGCGGGCTAAAATGGCTTTCGTGCAATTGTTTTGCAAAATGACCCCATAAGCGGGCCGGATCGTGGGCGATATGCTCCCGGAAGTTTACCACCATCCGAAAGCGGCAGCCCGTGCGTGCCTTGAAGCGACGCCGCCGCCCAAAACCCCGTGAGATCATCACAGGTTTTTTCTCAAACAACTGTCGAGGGCACATTCAGGGGCACATAAATGCCTGAAACAATCGGGGCCAATCGGAAACAATAGGAAATATTAGTCAGTACGAAATAGGATAGAGACAAAATAACCGGCTTCGTAATCGCCGGTTATTTCATCGTTTATTAGGTGTAGCGCGTACGGGAATCGAACCCGTGTTACCAACGTGAGAGGCTGGTGTCCTGGGCCACTAGACGAACGCGCCGCATGAGTGAATGGTATAATCTTGTAAATTTAATTCTTCCACTCACAGAAATCAAGTCAAATCTGCTCTTCCCCTCGTTGTTGAGCCTTCGGAAAAAAATCCCCCCGGCGTACTTTCAGCTTGACTTTAGCCTGCAATTATCGTATATTGAATACCTGTACGTACCTATGATGTACTTTTTCGCGTGGCCTCGGGTTGCACTGCAAACGCCCGAAGCCTCTAATACTACCCGTTCCCGGAGGTTTTCATGCATCGGCATCGCTGGATGGTTTTGTGGTTATTGATCGGTCTGCCCACGCTGTTGTGGGCTGAAAATTTGAGCGTCGTCGTGCACGGCGACCTGGTGAATCAGCCACAACTCCTGGAACGTATGGGCTTCCAACTTCGCACGCGAGTCGGCGAGCAACTGATCGGGACTTTGCCCTCCGGGCTGGATCGTCTGCCCGAGGGTGTGACAAGGTTATCAGTGCCCGCCGAAAACCTATCCGATCTGTACATCCTCGATGATCGCTCAGCCGCCCAAGCTCCCGAAGCCGCACAAATGCTCACGGTGATTTATGCCGGAACCGGTTGGGCGCTCGTGCAGGCTAACCCGGGCGCTCTGAACGCCTTGAGTTCGGCAGGCGTGCATTTCCGGGCTGTAGGAACGGGAACCATGCGACCGCAAGCCCCCCTCCCACCCGGCGGTGAAACGGACGTCATCCATCCTTACGTCGGCGTCATTCTGAGCCAGGTATCCTCCGCTTCCTACCAGAATTACCTGCAAACCCTGCAAGATTTTGTCAGCCGCAATACTTATAACGCCTCATGCGACAGCGCCGCCAACTGGATCCGGCAGACTTTCCAGAGCTTCGGGCTGACGGCTACGATTGACTCCTTCCAAATTGGAGCCTACACCAAGTTCAACATCATCGCGGAAAAACCGGGCACATCGCAGCCAAACCAAGTTTATTTCATGACCGCGCATTATGACGCTACCGCCGGCCTGCCCATTTTCCCGGAAGCCTCCGCACCGGGAGCTGACGACGACGCTTCCGGAGCCGCCGCAGTACTGGAATGCGCGCGAGTCGTGGCTCAAAATAGCTTTACACGAACCGTGCGCTTTGTGCTCTTTGCAGGGAACGAGCAGGGTTTGATCGGTAGTGAAGACTACGTGGCCGGACTCCCCACGACTCAAACCTACCTGGGATCGTTCAACGCCGACATGATAGGCTATTCCGGCGCTGATCCGTGGCCGCCCGATCTGGTGGTATATCACAATGGAACCACGGGATCTGCAGCTCTTGCCGGGAAAATCGCCGAGGCCTCCAACGCCTATGCCAGCGGATTCTTGCAGACCATCCAACTTTCCGACGCACAGATGATCTATTCGGATCATGCGCCTTTTTGGGATCGCAATATCCCGGCTATCAGCGCCATGGAAGATGAAGCATGGGGCGACGATCTGAATCCCTTCTACCATTCGGTCAATGATCTGGTGACGCATTTGGATATGCCTTACGCCCTGGATGTCATGAAAGTGCTCCTGGCTTCGCTGGCAGATCTGGCCATTCCTTTAGGCAGTCCGGGAGCGGTCTTGACGGCGGCCAATCCCGCCATAAACGACTCGTTGGGCAACGGCAATCATCAACTCGAATATGGCGAATTCGTTTATATGGCCCTACCGATCGTCAATGCCGGGAATTCGGGCGCGACAGGTGTAAACGTCACCCTTTCGGAAAACGATCCCTACCTGACGATTGTGGACAACCAGCAGTTTTACGGCAACATCGCGGCGCTGGACACCGTGACCATCTACAACGCTTTCTCGGCTGATGTATCCGACACGGTCCCGGATGAACATCCCTTCGCCTTGACCGCCCACATAACGGCTGGTTCCAGCCAATGGCAAAGCCAGGTGTTGCTGGTGGCGCACGCGCCAAATTTGACCGTTACCTCTGTGACCGTATATGATTCGATTTCGGGCAACGAAAACGGAGTCCTCGAACCGGGTGAAACCGCAGATGTGGCGGTCACGCTGTTGAATGAAGGATCCTGGCAGGCGATTGGTTTGACAGCCACGATAAGTTCCGGCAGCGCCTTCGTCATCATCCAGACGCCAACGCAATCCTATGGAACGTTGACTCCGGGAAGCGGCTCAACACGCTCCTACCGCCTAATGGTCACTCCTAATGCGCCGCTGTATTTTCAAGCGGACTTCGATCTTGATTGCACGGTCAGCGGAGGCTGGAGACAAACATGCAGCTTCTCGCTCATGGCGGGCGATCCCACTTTGCAACCCACCGGCCCTGACGCTTACGGCTATATGGCTTACGAATCCGGTGATGCGCCCTTTGGGCAACCTTACGCATGGGTGGAAATTGATCCGGGACAGGGCGGACCTGGCACGGAGTTGGATTTCACAAACGGCGATCAGACTCTATACGTGAACCTGCCCTTTACCCTCAATTATTACGGGCAGGAATTCAGCGAAATATCAGTCAACAGCAACGGGTGGATCGCTTGCGGACACACGACCAACACGACCTACCTGAACACGAACATCCCCAATCCCTACGGGCCTTCGGCCATGATCGCGGGTTTCTGGGATGACTTGCAGCCGAATGTGACCGGCAGCGTGAGTGTTTACTATGATTCCCTCGAAGGGTGCGCAATCGTTGAATTCTACGACGTGAGGCATTATAATCCCTCCACGGCGCATGAAACCTTCCAGTACATCCTGTACGATCCCGCCATCCACTCCACCCTGACGGGCGATGGGGAGATATTACTCCAGTATAATCTCGTGGCTTTGTCTACTTCCTGCACCATCGGCATCGAAAATCCAAGTCAGACGATGGGGATTCAGTATCTCTATAACGACACTTATGCCTCGACAGCAGGGCCGGTGGATGATGGCAAAGCCATTTTGTTCACTACGGGTAGGTATATCCCTCAGGTGGAAGTAACCTTGACCCCCGTGAATCCTCCTATTCAGATACCGGCGAGTGGTGGCAACTTCAATTTCACTGTCGCCCTGGCCAACAACGACACCATAGCTTACAACGTGGATGCCTGGTGCGACATCACGCTGCCCAATGGATCACCCTACGGGCCGATGCTGGGGCCGGTGAATCTCACCATGAACCCCGCCCTTTCTATCAGTCGGTTGCGCAATCAGGCGGTTCCGGGAGCCGCTCCGGCGGGCACCTATTTCTACAACGCCTACGCCGGAGATTATCCTGCCATCGTCTGGTCTACCGACGCTTTCATGTTCACCAAGTTGGGATCCGGGAATCAGAATCCCGGACTCGGGGATTGGGCCTGCACGGGCGAATTGTTCCCGGGCGAGCAGCCAGTGGCTGCTTCTATCCCTTCGGGTTTGGAACTGGGGATTTCTCCCAATCCCTTCAATCCCGCCGCAGCTATCCGCTATCAGCTATCAGTGATCAGCACGGTTAGTGTGAAAGTTTATGATACTGCCGGGAGGTTGGTCGCTACGTTGGTGGAAGGACAACAAGAGGCGGGGACGCACACGGCGACATTCGATGGATCGAAGCTAGCGTCAGGAATCTATTTCGTGCGCCTGCAAGCGGGGGAATTTAAGGCGGTGAGGAAGTTGGTGCTGCTGAAGTAGCCCTCACCCCGCCCTTAAGAACGGGGCTACAAATCGAAGAAGCCCCATGAATGGGGCTCAACAATCGCGTTATGAGTCATTCCGGCAAGGGCTTATCCAGCACGGACCACTACATGACACGTATTTCACTGATTGCACGGATTAAAAAAGGCGCCGAGGGCGCCTTCTTGTTCCCCCTCTTATTAAGGGGGGGTGGGGGGATTCTTTAACGCGTTACTTCACCACCACAGCCTTTACCACCTCTTTCCTATCCCCTGACTCCAGCCGAATTAAATACACTCCCGCTGCTTTGCTCGCCGCGTCCCACGTAAAC
>JAGVQJ010000121.1 GCA_020051775.1 Calditrichota bacterium
AAATTGATGGAATACCTGGCGATGGGCAAGCCGGTTCTTCTAACGGACATGAATGCCCACCGAGCCGTCATTCCCAACGAGGACGACGCCTTCTACGTCCCCCGGTGCACCTCTGAAGATTTTGCCGAGGGAATCCGGCGAGCGTATTCCCAGCAAGATCGGTTTGCTCTGATTGGTAGTCGCGGACGCGCCAAGGCGGAAACTGAATTAACCTGGGAACATCAGGCCAGAATATTGAGGGATTACCTGCAAGACGTGATGGAAAGCAAAATCAAACTGCAAGGCAGTCGGTCATGAAAACGCTGGCGGCTGGGTTGAAGAACGCCGATGTCACCAAGAAAATCGTGGGATTGGTGTTGCTGTCGCCGTTGGCCTTGATGTTGTCAACTGCGGTGACAGGAACTAATAATTACATGCTCCTGTTTGTCGTCGCCGGTCTAGTTTTCCTGACAGTGTTGACGGATTTTCGGGTTGGCCTGGTGCTGATCGTCGCCAGCAGCTATTTCATTTCATTCTCCTTATACCATTTTCATCTTCCCAAGACTTTGATCAGTTTACCGTATTTTCTTATCATTCTGATTCTGCTGCGGGAGTTTTTGTTTACGGCCAATATGCGGATCGTGCGCACCCCGGTCAATTATCTGTTGATGTTGATCGTTGCTTTGGGCTTATTGTCTATCGCGCATGGCGAATCCGCTATGGCGGCCTCATTTAAAGGGCTGCTGCGCCACGTCGGTTATCCCTTACTATTCATCCTCATCCTGACGGCCGAGCCTTCCGAGAAGCTGACGCGCCGATTGGTCTATATCATATTGATAATCGCTATGGCGCAAATTCCTGCTTCAGCCTGGCAGTTTTTCTATTATCTGGTCATCAATCCCAAGGATCACGGCTTTCGCGCCGACCATTCCTGCGGACTGCTCGGCTATAGCTGCGGAGGCCACACTGCCGTCCTCATGGCCATGACGTTCTGCATTATGATTGCGTTCTCCCTGGTCAAGGGTTTCAGTTTCAAGCGAGCATTGCTGGCCATGGCGACCATTGTGCCGGTGTTTCTGGCTTCCGCGCGGGCCGGAGTACTCATGTTCGCCATCGGCGCCTTCTTTATGACGGTCTTCGCTCCGCTGCAAAAGCATATCGGCTTGGCCAAGCGAGTATTTCTGGGAACCCTGATGATTTCCGCCATGCTGGCCTTGATCTTACTGGGGGCAGGCGGAGAGGAGTTCAAGCATGTCCTGGATTTTGATTATATGTACGAATATAGTATCAAGCAAGCCGATGCCGGTATGGGACGATTGCAGGTATTCGGGGTGGTCAAGGAAATGCTTGCCGATCCGGTGTCGAGACTGATCGGACTGGGTCCCGGAATGTTGACGCCGACTGAATTCCTGAAAAATCCCCGGTCGCTCGTAGCACAGGACGCGGAGCTATATCGTAATATGACCGGCTATGCGGTGACGACTATCGAGATAGGGTTTTTGGGATTGGCCTTGTTCCTGGCGCTGTATTTCCGCGTTTATCGCTTCGTGCGGCGGTTTTTAAGACAGATTGACGATCCCTTCTGGGAAGCCATCAGTCTGGGGTTTTGCGGGGTCACGATCGTCTATATCATCGCCACGTTGTACGTGGACGCCTGGATTTATTTCCCACTGCCGTTCACCTATTGGGCGTTGGCCGCGGCCATTTACCGTATCGGCATTATCAAGGGCATTCTACCCAGTTAGAGCTGCCGGCTGATTTCAAACCGGTAAAATAATGTGTTTATTTGAATCTTAACTCAAGAGTGGAGCAATCAATGGTTATCCTCGGACTCAACATCCTTCACGATGCAACGGCCACACTGTTGGTGGACGGAAAAATCGCCGCCTCCGTGGCCGAAGAGAGATTGACGCGCGTCAAGTTTCATTGCGGGTTTCCCTACCGATCCATACCCGAAGTCCTGCGCCTCGCCGGAATCAAGGGGAGTGAGGTGGACAAGGTAGTGTTTAATTTTGAATCCAATCTGAACAAAATGCCGCGCTACTATACGGATTACGTTGTAGATCGCAGCGGGACTTTCGATACGGCCAACGAGAAGGATTTCACCTTTCGCGCGCGCATGTTCGGCGATCAGATCACCCGGCGGTTTCATGGCGATCCGCAGGAGGATGGACGCCGCTACGCTCGTGATAAGTATATAAAGGCGCTGGCCGGATGCGGCGTTACTAAAGCCAGCCTGGAAGCGCGCAACCATCATTTGTGCCATGCTGCCTCGGCTTACTACCAGGGTGGCAAAGATACCGCTCTGATTATCACCGGAGATGGTTCCGGCGACGGCATGTCCATGGGTGTGTATATTGGGCAGGGAGGAAAAATACGGCAACTGCACGCGGTCAGCGACCGTCATTCCCTGGGGAAATTTTACAGCGGCATTACCAAATATCTGGGGTTTAAACGCAACCGCCACGAAGGTAAAATCACCGGCCTGGCAGCCTATGGAGATCCCGCTAAGTTGCTGCCGCAACTCCGGCAAATGGTGGACATCACTGCCGATCGGCGCGATTTCCGCACTCCCTTGACCGACGTTTATTCTCCAACCCAGATCAAGTGGGCAAATCTGGTGCACTTCATGAGGGGCGATTATTACGGCAGCCACTATTCCAACGTGCAGTTGGACTATCTGCTGGAGACCTTCCATCATCGCTATCAAAAAGGCAAAATAATCGGAGCGCCTCCCGGCCCCAACGGAACCTCCAATCATCGCGACGATATCGCCGCCGCTGCTCAAGGTTTACTGGAAGAGTGTACCGTGGCTTTTGTGCGCAGTTTCATTGAGGAGACCGGCATAAAAGATATCGTCCTGGCGGGCGGCATCTTTGCCAATGTGAAAGTGAACCAACGCGTCGCTGAGATTAAGGGCGTGGAATCCGTCTTCATTCATCCCAATATGGGTGACGGCGGCGGAGCCACGGGCGCGACGTTGCTGGCATGGTCCGATCACCTTCAGAGTCAAGGGAAAGTGCTGGAACCTCACACGATCGATAGCGTCTACTACGGGCCCGGTTTCGAAGATGCGCAGATCGAAAAATCAATCGCTGGGTTTCCCTTCCAATATCGCCGCAGCGCTGATGTCGAGACCGACACCGCAGAACTGGTGGCTCGTAAAAAGGTCGTTGGTCGTTTCAACGGTCGCATGGAATACGGCCCGCGCGCCCTGGGTAACCGCTCCATTTTAGCCGATCCCACGGACAAGACCATCAACGACTGGTTGAACGAACGTCTCCACCGCACCGAATTCATGCCCTTTGCGCCCAGCGTTTTGCATGAGGCAGCGCCTAAACTTTACAAGAATTACTCGAGCGGCGAATATCCATCGTACTTCATGACCATAACCTTCGACGTAGTCCCGGAATGGGTGAAGAAAGCTCCGGCAGTGTGCCATATTGACGGCACCGCCCGTCCCCAAGTGGTCAAGCAGTCCGCCAATCCGTCGTACTATAAAATCTTAAAAGAATACGAGAAACGCACCGGTCTGCCTCTGCTGGTGAATACCAGCTTCAATATGCACGAAGAACCCATCGTCTGCACGCCCGAAGACGCGCTTCGGTCGTTGCAGAACGGCTGTGTTGACGTGCTGTCCATCGGGTCTTTCCTGGTGTGGAAAGACGGTCCTGATCCTTTAGGTTCGTGAACGGAGCAATGCTATTGAAAATCCTGATTGTCTCTCATCTCTGGCCGCGTAACGACTACCCCTTTCTGGGAATCTTCGTGAAAGATCAGGCCGCCGCACTGAAGAAGTGGTGCGAGGTCGCAGTATGTGCGCCGGTGGATTTGACATTGCGTGCCGAGGAGTTGACCGCCGAACAAATTATTAAAGGCAGCCCTAAATATCACCGCCGATCGCATCCGGATTTCGTCCCCTTTGACGGCGATCTGCCTCGGATGATCCCATACCGCCCCCTACCACTTCGCCAGGCTTTTGCCACTTCGACCGCCCGACGATTATCCAAAGCGCTGGAATGCGTGGATTTGAATGGCATTGATGTGGTACACGCGCACACGCTGTTCCCCGATGGGCTGGCGTGCGCGCAATGGCTCAAAGACAAGCCTACGCCGTTGGTGGTCACGGTTCATGGGTCTGATCTATATTCCACCGGCGACCTAGTGCATCGCGCGTTGGTGCCTCTGCTTAAACGCAGCGATAAACTGATCACTGTCAGCGAGGCGCTGAGTCGGCAATTATTGGAAATCGAGGGACCCGCTGAAAAAATCGTGGTTATCCCCAATGGCTTCACCACCGATTTGTTTAACGATGTGGATATTAATAGTGAACGCGGCAAGCGAATCGCATTCTTGGGGAGGCTGAATCCCGTCAAGCGCGTGGATCTTCTCCTCCGCGCCCTGGAATTTTGTCCACCGGAAGTAACACTGGACATCGCCGGAGCCGGTGACCAGGATGAACCCCTAAAAGCGCTGGCCATGCAACTGCAATTGGGGGATCGAGTCCGTTTCGTCGGCACGGTCGAGCGCAACCAGGTTCCTGAATTTCTGTCCAGCCACGAACTGTTATGCTTGGTCAGCGAGCGCGAAGGCTGGCCTACCGTTATCTTCGAGGCCTTTGCTTGCGGCACGCCGGTTTTAGCGACAGCCATAGGCGGGATGCCGGAAGCCATTTCCAGCACGGATTTGGGCGCCATTGTCCCTGCTGACATTAGCCCCCGTGATCTGGCGACGGCGATCACCGCCACTCTGGAAAAGAAGTGGGATCGTCAGGCGATCAGGGATCATGCCCTGAAACAGTCCTGGGACGATATCGCCGAGCGCCTCTATCAGCTCTATGCACAGATCACTTGTTCGCCGGAACTCAATAGAGCAGCGCTACTCCGTTCGCGGGAATGCTGATATGCCGGTATTGGCGCTGAAAGGGCGCTCGTTCGGTGAAGTGAGCGCCATCGCTTGGAATAGACTGGCGACACGTTCACGGCAATTCCGGCTACCGCTGGTTATGCGCATATCGCAGAAAGAGACTGAGCGCTGGTTGGATGCCGGCGAATCATTGTGTTGGCCGTTGACACAGGCGAAAGCCGTAGAGATCCTGAACCGCCACCCGGAAGATCACGAACGGATTTTGGCTTGGGCTGATGAGATTGCTTCCGGATTCGCTCAAGTGCCGCAGTTCGGGCGGCGTTGTCTTGATCCCAGTTTTCCCGAAGGCGCCTCGGCGGCAGAGATTTACGCTTACCGGATGACTGCGCGCCTGGACTTTTTGAGACCACTGGCGCAAGCTCATCTGATCAGCGGGCGGGATGATTTTTTACACGCCCTGGACGGACTCATCGAGGGGTGGTCGCATGCTCGCAGCGTTGCTCGATCCTGGGATACGGTAGATGATTCCATTCGGGTTTTAAATCTTCTGGAAGTTATGGCAGTGCTGCGGGAACGGTTGCCAGTGGATACTGTTCGATTCGGTTTGCAAACCATTCTGTATTGCGCCTGGAACATTGAAGGGCGACGCGCGCGCACCGGCAATCATCTTATTTATGAAGCGTTGGCGCTGCT
>JAGVQJ010000077.1 GCA_020051775.1 Calditrichota bacterium
AAGGTGTAATCGTAGGTGAGGGTAATACTTACGAAGAAGCGCTGGCTGATGTGAAGTCAGCGATTCAGTTTCACATCAAGACGTTTGGGGAAGAATTGCTGGAATCAGACTCACCTGTTTTGGAAGCCTTTGTCGCTGAAACCGGAGTTGCGGTGTAATGACAAAATTCCCTGTTGATGCGCCAAAGAAGCGCGTTATTAAGACACTGGAGAGTTTAGGATTCAAGCTGGTTCGAGAGGGTTCCCATATCGCCATGCAACAGGAAAATGCTGATGGTACTAAGACACCCCTGACCATGCCGAATCATAACACGATCAAAGGATCAACGCTACGAACAATTTGTACTCAAGCTAATATTGCGAGAGAGAGCTTCTTGGAGGCATACAAGAAATCTTGATGTTCATCTAATGTAGTCATTCCCGCGATTCATAAGATCACCCCTCACGGGGCGAAAGCAGGAATCCAGAAAATACAATGGGCGGTCAATCGAGGCCGCCTTTGTTGTTAGAGGTTGGGTAGGGAGGGGGTGATTTGGTGGATGAGTAACAACACGAACCATTACAGTAGATGTGTTATTATTGAGAATAGGTTCATGAAAAGCACTTAAAATGCGTTGACAAGATATTAGTAATGATATAAATTAAATATGAAAATCTATTACACAGTTTCAGCGAATGGGACTATGATGCTTGACAACTCAGAAGCAATTTGGTATACACGAACGATCTTTGATAGAAAGGTCGCGTATCCAAATGAAAATTTGTTTGCAAGTGCTTTGATAATAAATGCAACAGACCTCCCAATATTTATTGGAAATTGTTATTGGCAGTTCAGTTGCTACCCTGACTTGCAACCTGGAGTAGTGACTTTGAATGTCTCGATACGACCTAAGGATAGTATATCTGTACCTTCTTGGCGACTTCCTATACCAGAAATAAAAGAGGGAAAGTACGAAGTTCGTGTATCTTTGGATACTTGGATATGGGATGCCACGCACGGCAACTGGTTGTATCTTGGTAGAATTGATCCAGATAGAGGGGAACCCTTTTATATTGTTCATAATCCTCGCTTTCGGGCTTTCATCAGCCGGAGTAATCGAGACATTGACCGTCCTATCGTTGAATCGATTATTTCAGTAATACAAAGTTGGGGGTTTGATACTCACACTGTCGGTGTTAATGAAATTGAGCCTGATAAAAATCGCGTTCCTGACAGGATAAAAGAGGAAATAACCAAGGCGGATTGTGTTTTCGCTGTAGCGACACCTCGTGATGTGAGTACAGTTCCTCATTTGGTCCGCACCCTTACCTGGTTGCACAATGAAGTCTCCTTCAGTTTCATGGCAAACAAACCAACTCTTCTTCTTGCGGATGAAAATGTTGTTTTGGATGGTTTAATTGAAACTAATCAGATTCCCACTATAAAATATTCTGCAAAAGAGTTAGATTCTTTCCTGAGTCATTTGCATCAGTTGATGTCTGTGATCAGAAAGATACTTGTTGATCGTGCATATAAAACATGGGAGCAAGAGAGGATTCGCGAAACCGAGGAAATCAGATTTCAAGGATTTGTCACTGGAATGGTTTACCAGAAGAGATTGCTATTAGGAGAATAATCGAATTCGCCCCTACTGCACCACCGCCCGGTGCCCACCGCTTGCGGTGGGAATTCCCGTCTCACCCAAAATCCCACCGCAAAGCCCAATGCCCCACCCCTCCGCTCTGGGTTTAACCGCTAAAGAAGAAATCAAGGCTTGACTTTCGCCAGCTTTTTACGTATCTTTATAATGAGATCAAGTCTATGGGGCTAAATATGAAAAAATATAACTACACGGTGATTTTTGAACCGGCTGAAGAGGGCGGGTATGTTGTTCACGTCCCCGCTTTGCCAGGGCTGGTCACCGAAGGAGATACTTTAGAAGAAGCGAAGGAAATGGCTCGGGACGCGATTAAATGCCATCTTCTGTCTCTCCTGCAACGAAACCTTCCCATTCCTGAAGACCTCGTAAACGAAAAGCCTCTTATAGCCGAATTGGCCGTCGCTATCTAATGAGTCCCAAGCTGCCTGTCATCAAATCCAAACTATTACTTCGCGCTCTTAAAAGAGGCGGTTTTATTATTGACCGCCAGGAAGGCAGCCACATCTCTTTGATTCACCCTGAACATCCAGAGTTGACGGTAACCGTTCCTTATCATAACAAGGATTTGAAAAAGGGTACTTTGCATCGCCTTCTTGAACAAGCCGGTTTGACTGTCCAGCAGCTTAAGGATTTGCTTTAGGCTGGTGCCCCACCGCTTGCGGTGGGAATTCCCGTCTCACCCACAACCCCATACCTCTGCCGTAGGTGGGCAATTATACAATTCCCTGGGGTGTCACGGACCATTGTGTGACACCCTCCTAAAGGTCAGAAGATAATTGATTTATTCGAAGGGTTTGCTGAGGCGGGTAAAACTTATAATTTAATTTTTAATGGCGAGAACTATGCTTCAGGAATATATATTTGTCGAATATTTACACCAACAAAATCATGGCAAGACAAGTTACTTTTAGTTAAATAATCATTACATTAAAATAATTATACTGTAATTGTAATAATATGCAGATGAAATTATGGCGTCAGACATGCCCCGTACTATTTTACTTCTGGCTCTTTACCTCGCAACAATAACCTCGCCTGTTTCCGCGATTGATATTTCGGGTTCTTCGGTTAACCCTGTACTCGGGAATCAGGAATCACAGCATGAATCAAGAGTGGTTGGGCGACAGCTTGTTGGGAAAAAGTTATATGCCGGCATGAAATCCGGGATTCCCTATTTTGCCGGCCTTCGGGTCGAGTATGTCTTAGAAAAAGGCGATGATTTAATGCCAGTCTACATTGCTACCTGGGAAGCCGGATTGACGATAGGATTTGGCACTTCCCTGGGACTGGAACGACGTCTCGGCCGTACTCCGGTTTATATCGGTTGCGGATACAATTTCACGCATGTAATGTGGGGTGTTTCGATGGGTGACGTGGCTTTGGGTCAGAATGGCAATATTCCTGCGCTACTGTTAACCGCGGGATTCAGAACCTCATACACCAAGGGTAATATCTTCAATCTCGCTCTGGGATGCCTGATAGTCCCAGAATCCTTGTCCTTTCAATATACTATCCCTGTGCTTCATATCGCCTTGATTGGAGCATAATTTACCCGGCATCCCACACCTCCACTGTTGGTTCCTTATAATAACGGACCACCCCACAGCAGAGCTGTGGGCCACCCCTCCAACACCTCCCCTAAATTCTCCCGTATAACCACGAATACCTTTATCAGGTGGTTTGGATCTTAAGCCCTCCCCGCAGCGTGTAAGACCCAATCCATCCCTAACCTTCAATAAATGCCCTTCATGAGACTATTGTTAATCAATCCTTCCAGCCCGCTGGTCACCAGCGTTCAGGTTAAAAAAAGCCGCTGGAACCATTACCGCGTGTGGAAACCGTTAAGTTTGATGGTCGTCGCGGGCTTGACTCCGCCGGAATGGGAAATCACGATTGTGGACGAAAACCTCGCTGTGCCGGACTATGAGGCTCTGCCTCGGCCAGACCTGGTGGGCATCACCGCCTTTACCGCGCAGGCCAACCGCGCCTACGCCCTGGCGGTTCAATTCCACAGTCTGGGTGTGCCCGTGGTCATGGGCGGCATTCATGCCACCATGTGCTTAGAGGAGGCGCAAGAGCGCGTGGATTGTGTCGTCACGGGCGAAGCCGAAAATGTCTGGGCGCAAGTCTTGGATGACGTTCTCCATGGCCGCTTGCACCAAACCTATGACGGCGGCAACGCCGAGGTGAAGGATATTCCGTTCGCGCGTCATGATCTGCTGCCTACGGGGTATGCCTTCGGAGCCATTCAGACTTCGCGCGGCTGTCCTTTGAATTGCAGCTTTTGCAGCGTGACGGCGTTCAATGGGACCAGCTACCGTCAACGCCCCATCGCGGACGTGGTGCGGGAGTTCAAGTTAGTGAAGGAGAAATTGGTACTGGTGGTGGATGACAATGTCATCGGCACGCGTACGGAACATATCGCCCGCGCCAAGGAGCTATTCCGCGCCCTGGCGAAAGAAAACTTGGGGAAAAAATGGGTGGCTCAGGCGACCATTAACTTCGCCGATGACGAAGAGCTCTTGGAGCTGGCCGCCAAGGCCGGGTGCGGAGGTGTCTTCATCGGTTTTGAATCCCCCACGAAGGAAGGTCTGCTGGAGGTCGGCAAGAAATTCAATCTGTTGAAAGACCGGGACTTTCCCGCCTCGGTACGGCGCATCCAACGACACAAGATCATGGTTGTGGGTTCCTTCATCATGGGTCTGGACGTGGACGAGGCCGGCATTGGCAAACGCATCGCTCAGGCCGCCAGCCGCTACGGTGTGGACGCCATCAATGTAGGGTACCTGACCTGCTTGCCCGGCACGCGCCTGTGGGATCAGATGAAAGCGGAGAACCGCATCGCTCTGGACGCCTTCCCGGGAGACTGGAAATATTACACGTTGAATTTACCGGTGGCGCGTTACAAGCATTTCTCGCTGGATGGCATTTTTAATGAGATGAATTCGTGCAGCAGGAACTTTTATTCGATGCCGCGCCTGATGCACCGAAC
>JAGVQJ010000007.1 GCA_020051775.1 Calditrichota bacterium
ACCCTTCTTGGACAAAATCTGCGTGATGGCCGCCGTCAAGGTGGTCTTGCCGTGATCCACGTGGCCGATCGTGCCGATGTTTACGTGAGGCTTGGTGCGTTCAAATTTAGCCTTGGCCATGGCTGGGTTCCTCTCTTATATCAATCTCTTGTAAGCTTTATGGAGCTTGCCAAATAGCTGCGCTCTAACTGATCCGTGTCGAGAAAGGTTTCTCTAAAATTTTAGCAGAAATTTCTTCCGATACTGCGTCATAACGGTTGAACTGCATGGTGAAAACCGCTCGCCCTTGAGTCAAGGAACGCAACTGCGTGGCGTATCCAAACATTTCCGAGAGCGGCACCAGAGCGTCAACCACTTGTGCATTCTTACGCGGTGTTATGCCGGCGATTCGTCCGCGCCGGGAATTCAGGTTACCGATCACGTCGCCCAGGTATTCTTCCGGGACCAAGACTTCAACGGCCATGATCGGTTCGATGACCACAGGATCGGCTTTGCGGGCGGCGTCCTGAACCGCCATGGATCCGGCGATCTTGAAGGCCAATTCCGACGAATCAACTTCGTGATAGGATCCATCCAGGAGCGTGGCTTTTATATCTACCATCGGATAACCGGCCAGTACGCCATTTTTAAGAGCGTCTCTGATGCCCATAGAAGTCGGGCCGACGTATTCTCTCGGCACGGCTCCACCGATAACTTTATTTTCAAAGATGAAGCCCGCGCCAGGCGTCGAGGGTTCGATTTGGATTTTCACGTGGCCATACTGACCGCGTCCACCAGTCTGGCGAACGAATCGGCCTTCACCAAGAGCGGCTTTGCGGATGCTCTCCTTGTAAGCCACCTGCGGTTGACCCACGTTGGCTGCCACTTTAAATTCGCGCGTCAGGCGATCCATTAAAATGTCAAGGTGCAACTCGCCCATCCCCGAAATGATGGTTTGACCGGTTTCCTCGTTGGTCGAGACTTCGAAAGTCGGGTCTTCGTCCGAGAGTCGGGACAGCGCCAATGATATCTTCTCTTGATCCGCCTTGGTTTTGGGTTCGATGGCAACGGAAATCACTGGCTTGGGGAACTCCATCTTCTCTAAGATGATGGGGTGCTTGTCGTCGCAAAGAGTATCGCCGGTGCGGGAGATCTTCAGACCCACGGCGGCGACGATGTCGCTGGTGTAAGCTTCTTCGATGTCTTCGCGCTTGTTGGCGAACATCAGCAGAAGGCGGCCCAGACGTTCGTGCTTGCCGATATTAGCGTTATAAACACTCTGTCCGGCGGAAACTTTACCGGAATATATTCTAAAGTAATGCAGCTTACCAACATGGGGATCGCTGACAATTTTAAAGCAGAGCGCCGAGAAGGGTTCATCTTCGGAAGGTTTGCGGCTCTCTTCTTTTTCTTTTTTGGGATTAATGCCGAGCACCGCGGGCATATCCAAAGGGCTGGGCAAGAAATCAATGACGGCATCCAGCAGTCGCTGAACACCTTTATTCTTGAAGGCGCTGCCGCACAGCACTGGAACTATTTTATTCTCAATAGTGGCGCGCCGCAGGGCTTTGACCAGATCATCCTTGGGGATCGGTTTATCTTCCAGAAACAAACCCATCAGATGATCATCATAATCGGACACGGCCTCCAGCATCTTCTCGCGATATTGCAGCGCTTGAGGTAGAAGCGCGGTGGGGATATCCACTTCTTCCCACTGGACGCCCTGGGTGGTCTCATTCCACAAAACCGCCTTCATAGCCAGAAGGTCTATGACACCGGTGAAAAGTTCGCCTTCGCCCAAGGGGATTTGCACAGGGATAGGGTGAGTTCCCAACTTCTCGCGGATATTGTCTACGGCGCCATAAAAATCCGCTCCCACCCGATCCATTTTATTGATGAAAGCGATCCGGGGAACGTTATATTTGTCAGCTTGACGCCAAACCGTTTCCGATTGTGGTTCCACTCCGCCAACGGCGCAGAATAAGGCAATAGCACCGTCCAAAACTCTCAAAGATCTTTCCACCTCGGCGGTGAAGTCTACATGTCCCGGGGTGTCTATAATGTTGATGCGATGGTCTTCCCAGTAAGCCGTGGTTGCCGCAGAAGTAATGGTAATCCCCCGTTCCCGTTCCTGTTCCATCCAATCCATGACCGTGGAGCCCTCGTGGACTTCACCCATGCGATGGATTTTCCCGGTAAAATAGAGGATCCTTTCTGTTGTGGTCGTCTTACCGGCATCAATATGGGCCATGATACCGATGTTGCGAACCCGATCCAAGGGGTCTCTGCGCGGCATACTCTCATTTCATTCTTCCGCCATATCATCGTGTCATCGGCCCGCGGATTGGCGGATGAATTAGGTCGTGTTTTTTGCGAACCCGACACTATACTATCATTCAAGTCGTGGTCGGGAAAGAACCCGACGAATATTCACTACCAGCGGAAATGAGCAAATGCCTTGTTGGCTTCCGCCATGCGATGCGTATCTTCTCTCTTTTTCACGGCGGAACCTTCACCGGCGGCGGCGGCGGTCAACTCGGCGGCCAATTTATCCGCCATGGTTTTATCTGAGCGGGCTTTGGAGTAGTTGATGATCCAGCGCATGGCCAGAGCCATTCGCCGGTTGGATCGTACTTCCACCGGCACCTGATAAGTAGAACCGCCCACGCGGCGGGATTTAACTTCCACGGCCGGGCCGACATTGTTGAGCGCTTTGCGCAAAACTTCGATGCCGTCCTGCTTGGTTTTTTCGTGGATGCGATCCAGCGCTTTATAGAGGATCTGTTCGGCGGTGGATTTTTTCCCACGCTTCATGAGATTGTTGACGAATTTGGCCACTACCACATCGTGGTATTTGGGATCCGGCAAGATCTCGCGCTTTACGACTCGTTTTCTTCGCGGCATATTGTCTTACTTCCGCTTGGCGCCGTATTTAGAACGGCCCTGTTTGCGTTTTTCGACTCCGGCGGCATCCAACGTTCCGCGGATGATATGGTAGCGCACACCCGGTAGATCCTTGACGCGACCTCCACGGATCAGCACAATGGAGTGCTCTTGGAGATTATGGCCTTCTCCGGGGATGTAAGAAGTGACCTCCACACCGTGTGTCAAGCGGACGCGAGCAACCTTGCGCAACGCCGAATTAGGCTTCTTGGGAGTGGTGGTGTACACTCTTGTACAGACGCCGCGCTTTTGCGGACTGCGCAGCAGCGCCGGAGTCTTTGACTTCTTGACTTGGCGTTCGCGGCTCTTACGAATCAGTTGACTTACTGTGGGCACTTATGGCGTCTCCAGAGAATAGACAATCAATTTAACTCTTTTTATCCAGATTGTCAATGACTTTTTCGTCTTTTTCTTCTTTCGTTTTACCTTTTTTGGGGCGAGCCAATACCGGCTCCTCAGCCTCAGAACCATCAGGACTGGATTCCGACGCGATACTGGGCGCAGTAGCGACTTCGAGAACCCCGGCATTATTAGACGCAACGGCGGCTGAGACTGCGTTGGCGGCGGCCTGGATCTCTTCCAGTTCTTGAGTCGGCCGTTCCACTTCGATCTTCTGGTATTTATTGATTCCAGTGCCAGCGGGAATCAGGTGGCCCATGATGACGTTTTCTTTCAGACCTTTCAGGAGATCTACCTTGCGTTCGACTGCGGCTTCCGTCAAGACGCGCGTCGTTTCCTGGAAGGAGGCAGCGGAGATGAAACTTTCCGTAGACAGAGCCGCTTGAGTAATGCCCAACAATAACGGTTGGTAGATGGCCGGACGCGCCGGGCGCACCGTAGCCGGTTGCAATTCCGCTGCCTGCAGTTTGCGATTGGTTCTATTCACCTCGGTCTTTTCCACCAACTGATCAATTTGGAAGGTGGAGTCGCCTACTTTTTCGATTATGACCTGGTTTAAAATCTTGCGATTTTCAGGAATGAAGCGGGCCGCTTCCACTTGATCGCCTTCGAGGTAGTTGGTGTCGCCAGCGTCTTCGATGCGCACCTTCTGCAACATCTGCCTGACGATCACTTCGATATGTTTATCGTTGATCTTCACACCTTGCAGACGGTAGACGGCCTGGATTTCGTTGACAAGATATTCCTGAACCTTACTAGGTCCTAAGATGTTGAGAATATCCTGCGGGGCGATGGAACCTTCACTGATGCGGTCGCCGGCTCTGATGGCTTCCCCGTCATGGACGATGATGTGTTTGCCGAAAGGCACCAGATAGCGCTTTTCCGACTTGCCGTCATGAGCTTTGATGATGATTTCGCGGACGCCGCGCTTTAAGCTGCCGAACTTGACGACTCCGTCAATTTCCGAGACGATGGCGGGGTCTTTGGGACGGCGCACTTCAAACAGTTCGGCCACGCGAGGCAGACCGCCGGTGATGTCCTTGGTTTTGGATATTTCCCGAGGCAGCTTGGCGATGGGATGGCCGGCTTCCACGACGTCGCCATCGTTTACCAACAGATGCGCGCCCACGGGAATGTTGATGTTGTCCAGCTTTTCGCCGTGCTTGCCTTCCAAATGAATGTGAGGATTCAGTTTCTTGTTGCGGACTTCGATGATCACTTTTTGCTTCTTGCCATAAGTCTCATCTACTTCTTCACGATAGGATTCCTCTTCCTTCATATCCACAAAACGGATGATCCCGTCCTGGTTGGCGATGATGGAAGCTGAATAGGGATCCCAGAACATTAAAACCTGGCCAGCTTTGACCTTGCCGCCGTTGTTGACAAGAATTTCCGCGGCATGGGGCACGCTGTATTTATTCAGCGGGCGATTGTCTTCATCCAGAACCTGAATGATGCCATTGCGTCGCAACGCTACGAGGTTATTGGTCTCCTTGTGTCGGACGGTAGCATTTTCGTCGAGATTGATGAACAGTACCTTGCCGTCGGTCTTGCTGACTTCCTGCGTTTCAGCGGCAATGCGGCTGGCGGTTCCACCGATGTGGAACGTGCGCAAGGTGAGCTGAGTCCCGGGTTCGCCGATAGACTGCGCGGCCATGACTCCAACCGCTTCACCGATGTCCACCATGCGGCCGTTGGTCAGGTTTTTGCCGTAGCAAGCGGCGCAAACCCCATTCAGGGTTTCGCACGTCAAAACGGAACGAATGACCACCCTTTCTACGGCGTGGCGCACCAACTGGTCGGCTTCTTTTTCTTCGATCATCCGGCTCATGGGCACGAGCTTCTCGTTGGTCGAAGGATCGTAGACATCCTGCGCTAAGGTGCGACCGAGAATGCGTTCGACCAATTGCTCGGCAATATCCTTGCCCTCTTCCTTCGCTTCGATGGTAATGCCGCGCAGAGTTCCACAGTCTATATCGCGCACGATGACGTCTTGAGCCACGTCCACCAGACGGCGGGTCAGATAGCCGGCGTCGGCGGTTTTTAAGGCCGTATCGGCCAGACCTTTACGCGCGCCGTGAGTGGAAATAAAGTACTCCAGAACCGACAGCCCTTCTTTAAAATTGGCGATAATGGGCGATTCGATGATCTCACCCTTCTGGCCGGTCATGGATTTCTGCGGCTTGGCCATCAGGCCGCGCATCCCGGCTAATTGCCGGATCTGTTCTTTAGACCCGCGCGCGCCGCTGTCAATCATCATAAAGACAGGATTGAACCCCTGGTTGGAAGTCTTCAGATGCGAGACCATGGCATCAGCCACATCCGAAGTGGCGTGAGTCCAGATGTCAATGATCTGGTTGTAACGTTCACCGTCGGTGATGATGCCTAATTCATAATCGCTCTGAACTTTTTCCACCTTGGCGGTAGCCGCGCTGACCAGCTTTTGCTTCTCTTCGGGGATCTCGACGTCGTCAACGCCCACGGAAAGACCACCGCGTGTCGCGTAGGAAAAGCCCAGATCTTTCAGCCGGTCGAGGAAGCGGGCGGTGTTGGCCATACCGACGCGCTTGTAACATGACGCGACGATCTCTTCCAGACGTCTTTTGGTCAACAGCTCATTGAAGTAACTTTCCTGTTTGATCTTTTCCGGCAGGATCTGGTTGAAGATTATCCGTCCGGCGGTGGTTTCCAGCATTTGACCTTGATGACGAACCTGGATCAGAGCGTTAAGACTGATGAGTTCGCTGTTTAAGGCCACGATAACATCTTCGGCGCCGAAAAACTTGGATCCTGTGCCTTTGTCGTCCCGCCGAACTTTCGTCAGGAAGTAACACCCTAAAACCATATCCTGTGAGGGGACGGCGATAGGTCGTCCGGAAGCCGGATGCAGGATGTTCTGCGCCGAGGACATGAGCAGGCGAGCTTCGATTTGAGCTTCGTAGGACAAGGGGATATGGACCGCCATCTGGTCACCGTCGAAATCGGCATTAAAGGCAGCGCAAACGAGTGGGTGCAGGCGGATGGCTTTGCCTTCGATCAAAATAGGCTGGAAAGCCTGGATGCCCAGTCGGTGCAAGGTGGGAGCGCGATTCAACAGCACCGGATGGTCCTGGATGATATCTTCCAGAATGCCCCATACGGCCTCGTCTTTTCGCTCAACAGTGCGCTTGGCTTGCTTGACGGTTTTGGCGTATTCCTGTTCGATCAACTTGCGAATGATGAACGGCTTAAACAGCTCGACGGCCATGTCTTTGGGCAAACCGCAGGTATTTAGTTTGAGTTCGGGACCGACGACGATCACGCTACGGCCGGAATAATCTACGCGCTTGCCCAGTAGATTCTGGCGGAAGCGGCCTTGTTTACCTTTCAGATTATCCGACAGTGATTTCAAGGGCCGGTTTCCGTCGCTACGCACCGCCACGGATTTACGGCCGTTGTCGAACAGCGAATCCACGGCTTCCTGCAGCATGCGTTTTTCATTGCGCAGGATGACTTCCGGCGCCTGGATCTCGATTAAGCGCTTCAGGCGATTATTGCGGATAATGACGCGGCGGTAGAGGTCATTCAAGTCCGAGGTGGCGAAACGGCCGCCTTCTAATGGCACCAGAGGTCTTAAATCCGGGGGCACCACCGGGACTACGGACATGACCATCCAGTCCGGTTTGGTGAAGCTGCCGTCGTCGCGCTCCTTGAACGCTTCGATAATGCGCAGTTTCTTAATGGCGTCATTCTTCCGTTGGACGGAAGTTTCCTGGCGCACCTGTTGACGCAGCTCAGCCGAGAGCTTTTCTATTTCAACTTTTTCCAACAGATCACGGATCGCTTCGCCGCCCATCTTAGCGACGAATTTACGGCGATCATCTACGTCCAGCTTCTCGTTTTCTTCGCCATTTTCGACCAGGAGACGTTGGTGTTCAGTTTCGTTGATCAGCTCCTTGGGCCGTAAACTCGTTTGACCGGGGTTGATGACCACGTAGGATTCATAATATATAACCCTCTCGAGGTCGCGCACAGTCATGCCCAAAATGGAGCCGATCTTGGAGGGCAGACTACGGAAATACCAGATGTGCACGACGGGCACCGCCAGGCCGATATGACCCATGCGCTTGCGGCGCACGTCTTTGCGGGTGATTTCCACGCCGCAACGATCGCAGGTGATATCCCGATAGCGGATGCCCCGATACTTCCCGCAATGGCATTCCCAGTCCTTGACGGGACCGAAGATTTTCTCGCAGAAAAGACCGTCTTTTTCCGGTTTATACGATCGGTAATTTATGGTTTCCGGTTTGGTGACCTCGCCGCGCGACCGCTCCAAAATGACCTTGGGGCTGGCGAGATTGATCGAAATCCGGGTAAAATTCTGATGGTCCTGTTCGTTGGGGCGGATATTTAGCATTGCCTTTTTTCCTCCGAAAGGAATATCGGTAGATCCGTCCACTGACGGTAATGGGCTATTCTTCAAGATACTATTCCAACTTGACGTCCAACCCAAGCCCCAGTAGCTCATTGATGAGCACGTTGAATGATTCGGGCACACCGGGAACGGGCAGGTTCTCGCCCTTGACGATGGCCTCATAAGTATGCGCCCGGCCATCCACGTCGTCGGATTTCACCGTCAGGATTTCCTGCAGGGTGAAAGCGGCGCCATAGGCTTCCAAGGCCCAGACTTCCATTTCCCCGAAGCGTTGGCCGCCGAATTGCGCTTTGCCGCCAAGCGGCTGCTGAGTGATCAGCGAGTAGGGGCCGATGCTGCGGGCGTGGATCTTGTCATCCACCAGGTGGGACAACTTCATCATATAGATGAACCCAACCGTAATTTTTTGCGCATAAGGATCGCCGGTACGGCCGTCGTAAAGCTGCACCTTGCCGCTGCGATCCAATCCGGAATTGGCCAGTTCAACTTTGATGTCATCCAAGGTGGCGCCGTCGAAGACCGGGGTGGCGTAAAACTTACCCATTTTCTTGCCGGCCCAGCCTAAGCTGGTCTCGAAAATCTGCCCCAAATTCATACGCGACGGCACACCCAACGGATTCAGGATGATGTCTATGGGCATACCGTCGGCCAGAAACGGCATGTCTTCCACCGGGACGACTTTGCCCACGACGCCTTTATTCCCGTGGCGTCCGGCCATTTTGTCGCCGACGCTGATCTTGCGTTTCTTGGCAATGTACACCTTAGCTAACTGGACGATACCGCTGGGCAGTTCATCGCCGCCCTGGACCTTGTGTTTCTCATTGCGGTAATCCATGGTCAGGGCATCCAGACGATCTTCGAACTTCTCGAAGACCAGCTCGACCAGTTCATTGACGTCGGCTTCCTTCGTCCAATCATAACTGGCTTCCAGCAGATCCAGATCAACACGTTTAAACGTATTGGGACTGAAAACTTCGCCTTCGGGGATTAAAACCTCTTCCAGGTTTTTATCCCGGATGGCGCGCGCCTTTTTGCCTTGCAACAGTTCTGTTAAATCGGCTACGCGCGCTTTCTTCAGGATGTCCAGATCGCGCTGGAATTTCTCCTCCAACTCCTCCAGACGCAAGCGGTCTTCCTTGCGGGTTTTGGCATCCTTCTTTTTGCGGCTGAAAAGTTTGGTGGCGATGACGATACCGCTCATACCGGCATGAGCTTTCAACGAGGCATCCTTGACGTCACCGGCTTTGTCGCCGAAAATGGCTTTTAGTAGTTTATCCTCTGGCGTCAAATCCATCTCGCCCTTAGGAGTGACCTTGCCGATGATAATGTCGCCATAGGTCACTTCGGCGCCTACGCGGATGATTCCATTCTCGTCAAGGTCTTTCGTGGCCTCTTCGGAAACATTGGGGATTTCGCGCGTCAGTTCCTCTTCACCGCGTTTAGTCTCGCGTACTTGCAGCTCAAGCTCTTCGATATGGATAGAGGTGAAGATGTCTTCGGAAACCATGCGCTCACTGACGATGATAGAATCTTCGAAGTTATACCCATGCCAGGGCATGAAAGCCACCAGGACGTTGCGGCCTAAAGCCAACTCGCCCTTATCGGTGCCGCAACCATCCGCCAGGACATCGCCTTTGCGGACATTATCGCCTTTACGGACAGCCGGTTTCTGATTGATACAGGTGTCCTGGTTGGTGCGTACGAATTTTTTTAGCCGATAATTTTTCAGCTCATCGCCGGCGGGTTTCTCGGAACCGGATTTGCCCCGGTATTTCACGCGTACGACAATTTCGTCGGCGGTGACACTTTCGACCACGCCATCGGCGTCGGCCACGATCATGGCACGGCTGTCCCGGGCAGTCTTTTCTTCGATGCCGGTGCCCACGATGGGGGCTTCGGGTTCCAGCAAAGGAACTGCCTGGCGCTGCATGTTGGAACCCATCAAAGCGCGGTTGGCGTCGTCGTGTTCAAGGAAAGGTATCAGCGCTGCCGCCACGGACACGATTTGATTGGGCGATACGTCCATATAATCCAACTCATCGGGAGCTTTAACGGGGAATTCACCCTTAAAACGGCATTTGATGCGTTCATCCAAATACTCCCCGTGATCGTTGAACGGGGCGTTGGCTTGAGCAATAACATACTTATCTTCGTCGTCCGCAGTCAGGTATTCGATCTGCTTGCTGACGCGGCCGTTTTTCACCTTGCGGTAAGGAGTCTCGATGAATCCCAGCTCATTGATGCGGCCATAGGTGGACAAACTGGAGATCAGACCAATGTTGGGTCCTTCCGGCGTTTCGATGGGACACAGACGGCCATAGTGGGTGTAATGCACGTCGCGCACTTCAAAGCCGGCGCGTTCACGCGTCAACCCCCCCGGCCCCAAGGCCGACAAACGGCGCTTATGCGTCAGTTCTGTCAGGGGATTGACCTGATCCAGGAACTGGCTGAGCTGGTTGGTCCCAAAGAAAGTATTGATCACCGAACTGATGGTGCGTACGTTGACCAAATCTTGCGGAGTAAGCTGCTCGCTTTCGCGCAGGTTCATGCGTTCTTTGATCGTGCGAGCCATACGCGATAAGGCTACGGAGAACTGGTTGGCCAATTGTTCTCCAACCGTGCGGATACGGCGATTGCCCAGATGGTCAATATCGTCCGTGGTTTCCTGACCGACCTTTAATTTCAGCACGTACTTGACGATGGCCACGATGTCTTCGGTCGTCAGCACCGTCAAGTCAGGCGGAATGCTCAAATCGAGTTTAGTGTTGATGCGGAAGCGACCCACCTTGCCCAGATCGTAGCGCTTTTCATCGAAGAACAGACGCTGCAAAAGGCGTCGCGCCGTCTCCAGGTCCGGCGGTTCACCGGAACGCAGCTCCTGATAAATCATGTTGAGTGCGTCTTCTTCGCCCGTGGAACGATCCTTGACCAGAGTGTTGTTCAGGATCTCATAAATGGGATCCTTCTTCTTCACGTGCAGGAAGTTGACTCGTTTGATATGGTGCTTGCGGTAAAGCTTCAGGAGTTCTTCATCCAGGGTTTGGCCGCGTCGGGACACCAGCTCGCCGGTTTCCGGATCAAACTGGTCTTCCAGCACCATCTTGTCAATATACCGGTCAATGTCCTTGCGGGACAGGGGCACTTCTTCGACGTAGTCGAACAGGCGCAGGATGTTAATATCGCTCGCAAAACCAATGGCCCGGAGCAACATCGTCACGGGAAAACGCTTGCGGCGATCAATATAGACGTAAAGCACATCATTTATATCCGTGGTGAATTCGATCCAACTCCCACGGAAGGGAATGATGCGCGCGGAGTAGATTTTGGTGCCGTTGGGATGAATGGATTCGCCAAAGAACACGCCTGGCGAGCGATGCAATTGGC
Organism: Calditrichota bacterium; assembly: GCA_020051775.1. Taxonomy (GTDB): domain Bacteria; phylum Electryoneota; class B3-LCP; order B3-LCP; family B3-LCP; genus JAGVQJ01. The sequence goes on from JAGVQJ010000007.1 coordinate 11,120, forward strand.
TGACAATGACCCGTTCGGCGCCGTTGATGATGAACGTGCCGCTGTCGGTCATTAAAGGCAGGTTGCCCAGATAGACGTCGGTTTCCAGGGTGTTGTCGAATCCACCCGAATCTTCTAAATCCTGGCGGCTGGAAAGACGCAGACGAGCTTTCAGCGGCGCACAGAACGTGACGCCGCGTTCCCGACACTCCTCGACGCTGTATTTGGGCTGGTCGGTGTAATACTCGACAAATTCCAGGATGTGTTCTTCGCGATTATCAATGATCGGGAAAACGTTCAGAAAAACCGCCTGCAACCCTTTCTTCTCCCGATTGGCCGGCAGAACGCCGGTCTGCAAAAAGTTCTGGTAGGAATCAATTTGCACTTCCAGGAGATCGGGCATATCCAGAGCCGGCAGGATCTGACCGAACGATACCCGCTCGATTTTCTTTTTAGAACTCAAGATTCGCCTCCATTGCGATAAAATGGAGCACAGACACAATAGTCTGTTTTGATGACCATCACCCCCGAATAGTTGGAACGTAAGGCGCGAACGCCGGATCTACCCATTCGCAAGAGGATGGGAACTCTCATTTTCAGAAAAAAGAAGTTGCCTCGTTGCTCCCGGCAATGGAGAACTACGCAACTTCTGATTACTTATTCAGCGCCGGACAGTAGTAGTCGTCTTGCAACCTGAGTGAATAAGGTTGGTATGTGCAATTACTTCAACTCGACAGTAGCGCCTTCGGCTTCCAATTGTTCCTTCATGCGCGCGGCTTCGTCCTTGGTGGCGGATTCCTTGACCGTACTGGGAGCGCCGTCCACCAGATCCTTGGCCTCTTTCAGGCCCAGACTGGTCAATTGCCGCACGACTTTGATGACCTGGATCTTCTTTTCGCCTACAGCTTTCAGGACGACTTGGAATTCAGTCTTCTCTTCTTTGGGGGCTTCGGCAACAGCGCCGCCGCCAGCAGGCATAGCCATGGCCATGGGAGCGGCCGCCGTGACGCCGAACCGATCCTCTAACGCCTTCTTCAGGTTGACGAGGTCGAGGACGGACATTTTTTCAATGGCTTGGATGATTTCTTCCACGTTGAGCTTCTCCTGACAATATCTTGACGTTGCTATTTATTCACTGGGAGTTGGGGGTTCAGCGTCGGCCGTGGCCGTGGCTTCAGCCGGCGGTGCGGCGGCGCTTTCCAGAGTACGCTTTTTCTCGATCACAGCTTCCAGCACCGACAGGAAACTGCGGACGATTTCGTTCAGGACACCCACGAAGTTCGCTATCGGAGCCTGCATCACAGATAAAATCTGACTCAACAAGACTTCGCGGCTGGGGATATTCTTTACCTGATCCATCTGGTCGGCGTTGACAAACAGACCTTCCAAGATGCCCGCCTTAATCGTGGGAATTGGTTTTTCCTTGCCCTTGTGAAAGTCTGCTATCAGACGCACCGGTAAGACCGGATCCTGGAGGCTGATAGCCAGGGCCGTGGGGCCCTCCAGGAAGGGCACAAGGTTTTGAAAACCCGCATTTTCAGCAGCATGGCGAATCAAAGTGTTTTTGACCACTTTGTAGACCGCCTGCTGTTTGTGAAAATTGCGGCGCAGCTCGTTGACTTGTTCAACGTTCAGTCCACTGAAATCCGCCAGGTAAATACCTTTAGCCTGGCTGAACAGTTCGCTCAAATCCTTGACGGTATCGAGCTTTATTGGCGTGGGGTGCGCTTCGCGCGGCATATCGGTATCGCTAATTAGAGAGGATCAACGCGAGAGTCATTCCCTCGCATGGGACAGTGACAGAATTGCTTATTTCAGTGCGTTCGCTAAAGACTGACGGTTCAACTTGACTCCAGGCCCGAAGGTGGAACACAAACTGACGCCCAGGATGTATTGGCCTTTGGCCGTGGCCGGCTTCAAGCGCATGATGACACGGGCAAACTCGTTTAAATTATCTTGCAGTTTGGGAATTTCAAATGAGGCTTTCCCGATGACGGCATGGAGAATGCCGAACTTGTCGGTGCGAAAGTCAATGCGCCCACCTTTGATCTCCTTCACGGCGTTGCCCACTTCCATGGTGACCGTGCCCGATTTAGGGTTGGGCATCAAGCCGCGTGGCCCTAAAATCTTGCCCAATTTACCCACCAGAGCCATAACGTCGGGAGTCGCGATGACGGCGTCGAATTCGGTCCAACCTTGCTGGATTTTTTCCACGTAATCATCCAATCCCACGTAGTCGGCGCCGGCGGTAGTGGCCTCTTCCTGTTTGGGGCCTTTGGCCAACACCAGGACGCGGGCGGTTTTCCCAGTTCCGTGGGGGAGGGAAACGGTGCCGCGAATCATCTGATCGGCTTTGCGTGGATCCACGCCCAAATTGACGGCGACCTCGATGGTTTCGTCCATTTTAGCTGTGGCATTTTCTTTGACTAATTTCAGAGCTTCGTCCACCTCATATTCTTTCAGGCGGTCAACTTGGCTCTTGAGTGCAACGAATCGGCGGCTGTGGTTCATCTTTAACCTTCTACCTTTACGCCCATGCTGCGAGCGGTTCCGGCGATGATCTTCATGGCTTGTTCAACGTCGTGCGCGTTCAGGTCGGGCATTTTTGATTCGGCGATGTCATGCAACTGTTTCTGCGTCAGTGTGGCTACCTTCGTGCGGTTGGGTTCGCCAGATCCTTTGTCCAAACCCAGGGTCTTTTTAATGAGGGTGGAGGCCGGGGGAGTTTTGGTAATGAAGGAAAAAGAACGATCGGTGTAGACGGTCACGACCACTGGAACAATGTAACCCTGTTTGTCCTGAGTGCGGGCGTTGAAGGCCTTACAAAACTCCATGATATTGACGCCCTTCTGCGACAAGGCCGGCCCCACCGGCGGCGACGGGTTGGCCGCTCCACCGGGGATATGCAGTTTCACGAAACCTAAGATTTTCTTGGCCATGATTGACTTTCAGTGCCCTAAAGGGGAAATGATCAGTTTATTAAGTGCTGCTCAAGTCTGTTGTGACTTGCAGGAAATCGAGTTCGACGGGGGTTGAACGCCCAAAAATGGATACCATGACCTTTAATTTGCGTTTTTCCCGATTGACTTCCTTGATGAAACCGGTGAAGTCTTTGAAAGGGCCGTCTATAACTTTGATAGCCTCATCCACCCGGAAAGGAACTTCCACGGTTTCCTTGTCGCGAACCTGGTCTACCCGTCCCAGGATGCGATTGACTTCGGAGGGGCTTAAAGGGGTGGGTTCATTACCCGGCCCGACGAAGTTAATGATACTTGGGGTATTAAGAATCAGATGCTTGATTTCTTTGGTCAGATCTGCTTCGAGGAGCAAATACCCGGGGAAGAACACGCGCTTTTTAGACTTCTTGCGGCCATCCCGCATTTCCACAATCTCTTCGGACGGGATAAGGACATTGGCCACCTGATCGCGAATGCCCAGACGGTCAATCTCGGTATCCAGGTAAACTTTAATTTTCTGTTCCTGCCCAGTAAAAACCTGAACAACATACCAAAGTCTGCTCAATTTAGCCCCTACACAATAAAAATATTAAACCTATTTTACGCCTGGTGAACGAATTTAGTTCCGAATGAAACCTGGACATGGTTAGAGAATTAGCTTTAGAATGTTGCTCAGGCTCTGATCCACTCCAAAGATAAACACGGCCAGGATAAGGGAAAGTACTATGACAATGGTCGTGGACTCGATCAGCTCTTCGCGCGAGGGCCAACTGACCTTGGTCATTTCGGTTCTAACATCCCGCAGGTAAGTCGAAAGTTTCTTGAACATGATTCATCCTAGGACATTCGCAGGCCAGGAGGGATTCGAACCCCCAACACCCGGTTTTGGAGACCGGTGCTCTAACCGTTCGAGCTACTGGCCTGTGGTTCAGATCCCCCAACCTCGATTGAAAAGGAGGGAGCTATAAGTTTGGAATTCCCTCACCTCCTCGCTTATGCGGGAAGACGCGAGTTACCGGGTTTCCTTATGCTGAGTATGGCTATTGCAAAACGGGCAAAATTTCTTGTATTCCACGCGGCCTGATTGGGTGCGCTTATTTTTGGTCGTGGTATAGTTGCGGCGTTTGCACTCTCCGCAGGCCAGGATGATGATTTCACGCGGCATATTTGCTTACTCCAGAATCTTGGTGACGGCGCCGGCGCCGATGGTGCGGCCGCCTTCGCGGATGGCGAAGCGCAAGCCCTCTTCCATAGCGATGGGGCTGATCAG
>JAGVQJ010000139.1 GCA_020051775.1 Calditrichota bacterium
AGACTCATGTTCTCCATACCGCCGGCTACGACGACGTCGGACTCGCCGGTCTGGATGGATTGGGTGGCCAGCATAACCGACTTCAGGCCCGAACCGCAGACCTTGTTAATGGTCATGGCACCGGCAGATCGGGGGACGCCGGCATAAATCATGGCCTGGCGAGCTGGCGCCTGGCCGACGCCGGCCGCCAATACACAGCCCATAATGACTTCGTTCACCTGTTCCGGCTTGACACCAGCGCGTTCCAAAGCTGCCTTGATCGCTACGGCGCCCAAGCGCGGTGCCGGTACAGTCCCGAGAGATCCGAAGAAAGATCCGATCGGGGTACGGGCCGCGCCCACTATTACAACTTCACGTAGATTCACCACGCTACCTCCAAGTTATTTGATAGACCACTCATCCCGGGGATTAATCATAGGTTTCAGGAGAGAAGACGAAGCCGCCGCCCTCCTGCGCCACGAGCCGACCCACTTTCAGGCGAGGCGAATGTTCGAAGATCAGCACGTAATTCCCCTGCGCCGCTTCTTTCAGTAAATCCTCTTTGTAGCGTGCGGTATCGGCCGGGTACAAATCATAGCCCATCACATACGGCGGCTTGATGTGTGACGAAGTGGGGATCAGGTCAGCCAGAAACAGCGCCTTTTCGCCTTCCGATTCGATTTCGATGATCTGGTGCGAACGAGTATGGCCGCCGGTCACCCGCGAACGAATGCCGGGAACGATTTCCACATCGCCATCAATCAGATGAATCTGGCCGGTTTGCTGCAATGGCACGATGTCATCGGGATTATAGCTGGCGTGATTCCGCGATCCGGGACTGATGGCATCCTCATACTCGGCCTTCTGCATGAAGTATCTGGCGTTGGGGAATGTCGGTTTTAAGCTGCCGTCGAGATCCCGGAAGGTGTTGCCGCCGATGTGATCGAAATGTAAATGCGAATTGATGACCACGTCCACTTTCTCCGGTTCCAATTCCAGACGACGAAGCTCCGGGACCAACATGCGAGGCTGGTCAATGGCGTAATTCTCCAATTCACGCGACCCATATTTGGAACCCGCACCGGTGTCAATCAGGACGGTATGTTCGCCGGTACGCACCAGAAGCGGGTTTATGGAGAGCAGAATGCGATTTCTATCATCAGACGGTTCCAGGCGATCCCAGATAATCTTGGGTACGACGCCGAACATGGCGCCGCCATCCAACCTAAAATATCCGTCATGAAGGACATTGAGTTCAAATCTTCCCAGTTTCATAATGTAATGCTCCTATTTCAATAAGCTTCGGGCGATGACGATACGCTGGATTTCCGAAGTGCCTTCGCCGATTTCACAGACTTTGACGTCGCGGAACATGCGCTCAACGGGATATTCCTTGGTGTATCCATACCCGCCGTGGATTTGCACGGCCTTAATACAGGTGCGAGTGGCCACTTCAGCAGCGTACAATTTGGCCATAGAGGCTTGAGTGCCATAGCTTTTTCCCGCATCCTTCAACCTGGCGGCATGATAAACCAGGTGCCGGGCGGCTTCAATCTCCGTAGCCATATCGGCAAGGTAGAATTGAATCGCCTGGAAATTGCTGATGGGTTGATTGAATTGTTGGCGTTCCTTGCTGTATTTCAGGGCTTCATCAAATGCTCCTTGAGCAATTCCCAAGGCCATGGCGCCGATGGAGATCCGCCCGCCGTCCAGGATGGTCATGAACTGTTTGAAACCTTCATTCTCCTTGCCCAGCAGGTTGCCTGCCGGAATCAGGCAGTTCTCGAAAATCAATTCGGTGGTGTCGGATCCGCGTATGCCCATTTTATGGATCTTCTTGCCGACGCTAAATCCGGATGTGCCTTTCTCGACGACGAACGCGGAGATGCCTTTTAGACCTTTCGACCGATCCGTCATGGCGGTGATGACTGAAGTAGAGGCGGTTGATCCATTGGTGATGAACATCTTGGCGCCGTTGACGATCCAATGTCCATCCTGGCGCACGGCATTCGTTTCCGTGCCGCCGGCGTCGGAACCGGCGTTAGGTTCAGTCAGACCAAAAGAACCCAAATGCTGGCCGCTACATAACTTGGGCAGGTACTTCTGCTTCTGCTCTTCGGTGCCGAACATATAGATGGGATTGACGCCCAGGGATATATGGGAAGCGAGGGTGATACCTGTGGAGGCGCAAACCCGCGATAGTTCTTCGACGGCCAAGGCATAGCAGAGCGTGTCCATGCCTGAACCGCCGTATTTTTCCGGGAAGACGATCCCCATCAGGCCCAGTTCGCCCATCGCTTTGATGACGTCGGGATCTATGAATTCCTGTACATCGAATTTAGCGGCGCGCGGCTTGACTTCGTTCTGGGCGAAGTCGCGCACGGTTTTTTGTAACAGTTCTTGTTCTTCAGTTAAGAACATGATGCATCCCTTTGTTTATATTCAACTCGTGGTTTGAAATCAAGGTTCGTTACAATGGCCGTCAAATCGACATCGGTTTCACGTCCCCGACTTTAAAATCGGCTTCTGTAGCTTTACGCACGTCGTCCACCGTGACGCCTGGCGCCAGTTCCGTGAGAATCAAGCCTTCAGGCTTGACGATTTCCATGACGCACAGTTCCGTGATGATCTGGTGCACAACGCCGACGCCGGTTAACGGCAAGTTGCAACGGTTCAAGATCTTGGGAGCGTTGCCTTTGGCGGTGTGGGTCATGGTGACCACGACCTTGCGAGCTCCGGCCACTAGATCCATCGCGCCGCCCATTCCTTTGACCATTTGACCTGGAATCATCCAGTTGGCCAGATCGCCGTTCTTGGCTACTTGCATAGCTCCCAGGATCGTCAAGTGCACGTGCCCGCCTCGGATCATGCCAAACGATTCTGCTGAAGAGAAGTAAGAAGCGCCGGGAAGTTCGGTGATGGTCTGCTTACCGGCGTTGATCAGGTCGGCATCCTCATCCCCGGCAAAGGGGAAGGGACCGTAACCCAACATGCCGTTCTCCGTCTGCAGGAACACATCCATACCTTCAGGAATGTAGTTGGCCACCAACGTGGGCATGCCGATACCCAAGTTCACGTAGAAACCATCGCGTAGTTCCTTGGCGGCGCGGCGCACAATAATATCGCGCGGGGTTAGATCGGCCATGGTTATCTCCTCTCCGGTTTGGGCAGTACTGTGCGTTGCTCGATGCGCTTTTCGTAATTCTTGCCCTGGAAGATGTAATTCACGAACATGCCTTGCGTGACGATAGCTTCCGGATCTAACTGGCCCGGTTCTACCAAATGCTCGACCTCGGCCACAGTTATATCGGCGGCAGTGGCCATCATGGGGTTGAAGTTACGGGCGGTTTTGCGATAAACCAGGTTGCCATGCCGGTCGCCTTTGTAAGCCTTCACGAAGGCTACGCGGGCGCGCAGCCAGCGTTCCATCAGATAGACCTTGCCGTCGAATTCCCTCGTCTCCTTGCCTTCGGCGATGGGTGTGCCCACACCGGTGGGCGTAAAAAAGGCGGGGATGCCGGCGCCGCCGGCGCGCAGACGTTCGGCGAAAGTGCCTTGCGGCACGAATTCGACCTCCAATTCGCCTTTTAGATATTGCTGCTCGAAGGTGGCGTTCTCGCCGACATACGTTGAAACCATCTTCTTGATCTGGCGCGTCTGCAACAGCAAGCCCAAACCGAAGTCATCCACACCGGCGTTGTTGGAAATGCAGGTCAAGCCTTTAGCGCCGGTGTCACGCAGCGCGGTGATGGAATTTTCCGGGATGCCGCACAGACCGAAGCCCCCCAGCATGATGACGTCGCCATCCTGGATCTTGACGAGCTTCAGAGCTTCCTGCGCCGAAGAGAGAACTTTGTTCATCAGGGTTCTCCGTAATTTATTGTCTGACTGATAGATAAATTTATCTGAATCGCCGATTAAACGGATGAAACGGAGGCAACGGATTTATCCTGCCCCACCAGCGACTCCCACAGCAACTCGAGATAATGCACGACGCGCAGGTTCAACCCGGATTGGGCGGCTTCGCTGCGCAGCTTCCACAAACAGCCGGGAGATCCAACGACCACCATATTGCTCTGGGATTGACGCAGATAATCCAATTTACGCCGCGAGATGGCCTTGGATTCGTTGGGAAAATACACGGAATAAGACCCGCCGAAACCGCAGCACAGGCCGCTCTGAGGGCTTTCCACCACCTTTAGTCCGGGGATGAAATCCAGCAGGCGGCGAGGAATATTGGCTTTGTGCTGTAAATATTTCAAATGACAGGAATCGTGCACCGTCAGATAATAGGGCAACGGCTTGAACGCCAGTACGCCCTGCTCAACGATGATTCGTTCCAAAAACTCGCCGAAATTAACCACTTTATCACGGAAGATCTGGTAAGTGCTTCGCCACTGGGATCCAGCGGGGAAGAGCATTTCGTACTCATGTGTGAAGGCTCCACCGCAGGTGGCATCCGGAGAAAGCACCGTGTCTACATCCAGCGCGGTGAAGACTTCCAGGTTTTGCTCGGCCAGCTTGCGCCCGGTGCCCATGTCACCGTTATTGAACGCCGGCGCTCCGCAGCAGACGCGCGCGCTGGGCGTTACCACGCGGTATCCCAGGCTGACTAAAATCTGCGCCGCCTGTACCCCGAGATAGGGGAACACCTCATTGATCATGCAACCGGGGAAAAAGGCCACAGTGCCCGCCACACGGCCTTCCGGCTCGAGGATCTCGGGCAGCAGCCGATCCAGGCGATTCGAGGCTGGCCGCGGTAGCATCCGACCTTTGAGGTTTACCGAATGCTCGCTACCGGGCAGGCGACGGCCAATGGCCAGCGCCAAACCCAGCGAGAATGATCCCGGCAGGACCCGCTGCAGGAAAAAGGATTTGCTAAAGGGGCGTCCCACCTCATCGGCCAGGATTTCACGGGCAGAAATCCAAATGCGCTCCGTCATGACGCCGGCCGGGCAGGCATCCTGACAGGCGTAACACAACAGACAACGATTGAAGATATCTACCGAAGTCTCAGAAGGATCAAGAGCCTCCTCCATTAGAGCATGCAGAAGATTGATTTTCCCGCGCGGACTTTCGGCCTCCCGTCGCGATAAGTTAAATACCGGGCACACGTCTTTGCACAAACCACAGGAGGTGCATTTGGCTATTTCAATCGCAGCGGCGCGAGCGTGAGGTGAAAGTTCCTTTTCCACTAACTATCATAGTAATCGAGTTCCTGCCGGAATTAAAGCGAAGCGATTTCCGGCAGGAAATGATCAATGCCGTCAGGAAACGCTTCGCTTCAATCCTGACGGCAACTATTTAGCCACTTCCTAAGCCAGGACGAAATAAACATCCGTCGGCTTGAATTTGGAATTTCGCTTGAATTGGGCTTTGACTTTCTTCCCGATCCAGTCCAAACTGGCCTTCTTGGTATCCACCCCAAGCAAACGCCCTAAGAACAGAGTATTCACCTTGGGGAATTCCACCAGAATCAGAATGAAGGGGGTTTCCTTCAAGAATTCCTCGCTACCGTAATGGCAGACGGTAAAACAGTGGATTTTCCCTTCCTTGGGAAGTTCCACCCAATCGCACTCGTTACCGCAGTACATGCAATGCAGGCGCGGAGTGCCGTAGGTATAATTGCATTCTTTGCAGTGAGTGCTCAGCAGCTTGCCATTAGCCAGACCGGCAAAGAAGGGCGAATCCTGGCCGAAGCTGTGGATATAATCTATATGGTATGGCTGCTTGATGATGATGGGAGCCATGCCTTTTAGCTGCGATAGATCCTTGGGGAAGGGGACGTTAAAGACGACAGTCCCGTCATCGGTCTCGGGCAGCTTGAAGTTCTTTTTAGATTCGGCCATGATTAGAATCCTTTCTCCATAATGGACACGGTGACATAAGTTCCGGTGCCGGCGTGGCTGTGGATGGCGCCGCGCTTGGCGTTCTTGACCTGCAGGGTAGGGTCGCCGAAATGCTTGTTGATCGTTCCCTGAAGCTGCCAATGCGCGAACACGGCTTGCATCAGGCCGGTGGCTCCCACTGGGTGTCCACAGGCGATCAAGCCGCCCGAGGGATTGACGGGGATGACACCCTGTTTGGGGAATTTATAGCCGTAGTCCAAGTTGGGCATGAAGGGTTTACCGGAGGCCACGAAATCACCGCCCTCACCATACTTACAGAGACCCATGTCTTCACAAGTTTGAATTTCGGAGGAGGTGTAAGCGTCATGGAGTTCAACAAAGTCAATCTGGTTTATGGGATCGGTGATGCCGGCCATTTTGTAAGCTAGCTTGCTGGCCATGCGGCCGGATCGGAAGGAATGTACGCCGGGATACTTTAAGCCTTTGTAATCAGATTTTTTCTCATGAGGCAACAAGATGACTTCACCGTGTGGCCGGTCGGCCATACGCATGGCGTCCATACCGGATCCGACGCCGGTCACTTTGGTAGGCTTCATCCGTTTGCCGGTGGCCTTCTCTATCTTATTCAAGCCTTCCTGACTGGCGAACAGGATGGCCGCGGCGCCATCGCTCATGACACAGATGTCGAGCATGGTTAAGGGCCACGCTACCATCTCGGAATTACGCACATCTTCGATGGTGATTTTGCGGCGTTTCTGAGCATAGGGATTGTGGAAAGCGTTGTTGTGGTTTTTCACCGAAACCAAGGCAAGCTGTTCTACGGTCGTGCCGAATTCTTTCATGTGCCGAGTGACCATCATGGCGTAATAGCCGGAATAGAATCCGCCGACAGGGTAATCGAAACTAACGTCAGAGGCCAGGGCGATGAACTCATTTCCCTTCCAGGTGTTGACGTGCGACATGGTCTCGAAGCCGTAGGCGATGCAAACATCGAATCGCCCTGAAGCCACGGCTTCCCAACCCGCCTGAAAGCACAATCCGCCGGTGGCTCCTCCGCCTTCGATGCGCTTGTTGGGTTTAGGACATAATCCCAGGTAATCCGTGGTCATAGCCCCGCCCATGAGCTGGCGCAGAAAGTGATCCGAGAAATACGATGTGACCGAACCGTCAATCAGCTCATACGCTTGCTTGAACTCCAACCCGACGTCCTTCAAGGTGTAATCATAAGCCTCCTTGACCATGGGCTGAAAGGTCTTATCGGGTCTGGCTTTGGCGAACTTGGAAACTCCGCCGGACACAACGAAAACATCACGCATTTTTCCTCCAGATTGGTTTATAGCGATTGGAAGGTATTGCGATCAACAACCGATTATTTAAGGTCTTTAGCACAGAGCTGCAAGTTGATTTGGTTCATCCACTCGTTTTCTTCGATGTTGTATACCATGTCCACCACTTTGGTGCCGCCGGTTAGAGGCAGCAATTGACCCAGATTGAACCCAATGGCATCGAAAACCAACCCCCCGGAGGAGGGTTGCGACACTTTAAACTTCAGGTGATTGGAGCCAACGATGCGCGATTGTCCCACAACGGACAAGTTATAGCTGGCAAAGTTGGGTTTCATATTCATCGGTCCGTAGGGAGCGAATTCTTTCAGGGTTTTTACGACTTCAGGCGTGATATCGCTCAATTCAATTTCAGCGTCAATACCCAACTTCGGAATTAATTTATCCGGCGTCAGGCTTTGTGCGGCAACTTCATTGAAACGGCGGCGGAATTCTTCGATGCGGTCAGCGCGGATCGTTAATCCAGCAGCATACTTGTGGCCGCCATACTGTTCCAGAAGATCGGAACATTGACGAATGGCGGAATAAAGGTCGAATCCGGGTATGGATCGTGCCGATCCCTTGCCGATGCCATCCTCAATCGTGATCATGACGGTGGGGCGATAATATTTATCGGTCAAACGGGAAGCCACGATTCCGATTACACCGGGATGCCAGTTTTCACGCGCCAGAACGATGACAAAATCTTTCTCGGGGTTCTGTTCCTGTTGGATCTTCAACAAGGCTTCATTCAAAGTGCGATTGTCAATCTCTTTGCGGCGGCGATTTTCAGTTTCCAGTTCGCGGGCAATACCGACGGCTTGCTGGTAGTTGCGGGTGATCAACAATTTCACGGCACGTTCGGCGGAACCCAACCGGCCCACGGCATTGATGCGTGGAGCCAATCCAAACACGATGTGCCCGACCTGAATTTCGCCTCGTTTTAAACCCGCGATGTCAATCAAAGCCTTGATGCCTTCGCAGCCGTCGCGATTCAGGTTTTCAAGTCCCTCCTTAACCAAGATGCGATTTTCATCCACTAACGGGACAATATCTGCCGCCGATCCAACCGCCACCAGATCGAGGTATCGCTCTAAGTAGGAATTGCCCAGGTTCATCTTGCGGGAAATACCCTGTGCGAGTTTGAAAGCCACGCCGACCCCGGCGAGTTCCTTGAAGGGGTATTTGCAATCGGAGCGTTTGGGGTCTAATATAGCGTAGGCGGCGGGGAGGGTAGGGCCGGGTTCGTGGTGATCGGAGATGATGGAATCTATGCCTAAGCTACGCGCTAATTCAATCTCGGATACCGAGGTGATGCCGCAGTCCACCGAGATGATGAGCTGCGCATTGCGCCGCTTCGCCTCTTCGATGCCGGCCATGGACATGCCATAGCCTTCCATTTGGCGATCCGGGATATAATAACTGACTTGACCGCCCAGATCTCTCAGGAAGAGATATAACATGGATACAGCGGTGATACCGTCTACGTCGTAATCTCCGTGGATGACGATATTCTCGCGACGGTTCAAGGCCGAAACCACCCGTTCGACCGCTGCTTCCATATCGGTCATCAGGAAAGGATCGTAAAGGTCTTCGGTCTTGGCGGTGAAAAAGAGCCGTGCTGCCTGAGGAGTGTTTATCCCGCGGTTGACCAGAATTTGGGCAACGACTTCAGGGAGATTGATCTCTTGTGCGATGGCTCGGACGACGGCCGGGTCAGTCCGCCGGGTAGCGGAGATGACTTCCCATTTTGTCAGCATTGTATTTATATGTATTCATTATACTTGTTATGAATCAAACACCGGGAATAGAGCCGTTGTCGCCCGAAAAAGAATCTTAGGCTTGTGGACAATAACGTCCTCTCCCCCAATGATGAAAGAGCCGTACTATCAATATACACAACAAACGCCTAAAAACAAGCAGAAAATGCTCCGTCCGTCCAGTTAAAAGCTCCTGGAGAGTCTATTGCGCGAGATGCAGTGATATTCTTGCATCCAGAGCCATGCATTTTTCGCCTTCTGGAAAAGCCACGAAAGGATTTAAGTCCATCTCCTTAATGCAGGGAAAATCGCCGATAAGCTGCGAGAGTCTCCCCAAAGTGTCCATTACCGATTCGATATTGACACCCTTTTCGCCGCGTACTCCTTCGAGCAACTTGTAACCTTTCAGGCCGGTTACCATTTCACGGGCGTCCAGATCCGTGATCGGCATGATACGGAAAGTCACATCTTTGATGAATTCCACGTAAATGCCGCCCAAGCCGAACATCAACAGCGGACCGAAAGCTGGATCGAAATTCATCCCCATTATCAACTCTTTGCCGCCGGTGACCATTTCCTGCACCATGATTTCGTAGACCGGCTTGAAAGGCAACCGTGAGATCTTATCCTGAATACGCATATACCCGCGCACCAATTCGACTTCATTGCGCAAATCCAGAACCACGCCGCCGACGTCAGATTTATGAACGATCTGAGGCGAAATGACTTTGAGGACAACTGGGTAGGTTAGCTGCTCACTGACACTGACCAGATCCTCAAGGCTTTTTATCATAATGAAGCGAGGCATGGTGATGCCGTAAACGGCCAACACTTCGTTGACTTCCAGATCAGTTAAGCGTTCACGATTCTCCTGGCGAACTTCAGTGAAAATGCGATTCGCACGCTCACGATCTACATCGTCGAAGCTGATGATATGGCCTTCGGGCCGGTTGCGAATGCGATTATACTTTTCCATGGCAGCCAAGGCCATGGCGGCGGACTCAGGGAAAAGGTAAGTGGGCAAGCCGGCTTTTTGGAGTTCTTCAATGCCCGAAAATTCATCCTTTTTACCCATGAAACAACACAGGATAGGTTTTTCGCCCTGCTTCTTGCCCGTTTCGATAATCGCCTGAGCAATGTTCTGGGCATTCACATAAACAGGATGAACGAAAATGACGATAACCGCATCAACGCCTTCATCGGCCAGTATGATTTCCAGGGACCGGCGATACGTTTCGGCGTTGGCTCCGGCAATCATGTCCAGCGGATTGGAGAAACTGGCTTCGGGAGACAGGAACTCGCGCATTTTAGTTACGCTAACATCGCTGAATTGTGCCATATGCAGGCCCAGGTTTACAACGGCGTCGGTCGCCATGATGCCGGGGCCGCCGGCATTGGTCAGGATAGCGATGCGCTTCCCCTTGGGGATGGGTTGTTTACTGAAAGCAGTAGCCAGATCGAAAAGTTCCTCTACGGTATTCACGCGCAATACTCCGCACTGCTCAAAGAGGGCGTGAGTCGCCACATCCATCCCGGCCAGTGCGCCAGTGTGCGAGGAGGCCGCACGGGCTCCGGCACGGGTGCGGCCGGATTTCACCGCAATAATCGGTTTATGCTTGACTATTTCTCTGGCTAACTGGGTGAAACGCCGGGGGTTGCCGAAACTTTCAAGGTATAACAAAATGACCTTAGTGCGTTCGTCGTGTTCCCAATACTCAATCAAAGCGTTATTACCGATGTCCACTTTGTTGCCCATAGATACGAACATGGAAAATCCCAAGTTCAAATCCAAGGCATAGTCTAAAATCGCGGCGCCCAAGGCTCCAGATTGAGACAGAAAACCAACATTACCTTCTAAGGGCAATGAGGGTGCGAAAGTGGCATCCATGCGATATTGAGGATCGGTGTTGATGACGCCCATGCAATTGGGACCGACCATGCGCATACCGTAGCGCTCGATGACTTCCTTCAGGCGCGCTTCACGCTCAATCCCCTTGCCGCCAACCTCTTTGAATCCGGCAGTGATAAGGACGATGCCTTTGACGCCCTTTTTCCCACATTCCTCCACCGCTTCCACGGCTTGTTCTTTAGGAACCACCACGACGGCCATGTCAATTTCATCGGGAACCGATAAAACGCTGGGATAACATTTGATGGAGTGGATGACCTCAGCGTGGGGGTTAATGGGAAATACCGGGCCGTTGAATTCGTATTCGATCAGATTGTGGAGAATTTCCCGGCCGATAGAACCGCGACGCCGCGAGGCACCGACGATGGCGATGGATTTGGGGCGAAAGATACTGTCCAAACTGCCGCGCTCAACACCCACTTTTTGATTCGCGGAATGGGTGGGTGATTCTTTCTCTTTCTTGGTTTTGCGGGTCATGGTTAGTATTTAATTGTATTAGAATAATCTGCACTATGTAATGGAGGCGGCCGGTAAGCCGAATTCTGTCGTGGACGGCCATTTATCTGCTGCGGCCTACCCGCGAGTCGGATGAAGCGGGCCGCTTCATGCCGCCCTTGGGGGCGGATTCCTCGCTTACTTGGCCTTGCACCGGACGGGGTTTACCCTGCCCGTGATGTTGCCATCACGGCGGTGAGCTCTTACCTCGCCTTTTCACCCTTACCCGTCAGTTGGTCAATGACCATCAGACGGGCGGTATGTTTTCTGTGGCACTTTCCGTCGCCTCACAGCGCCCCGGCTTGTGCCGGGCGTCCTGCCCTGCGGTGTTCGGACTTTCCTCCCCCCGGTTTCTTGGGCCGGGGAGCGACCGCCTAGCCGCCTCCTAATTTATCTTACTTCCAGGCTTTCTGCATCCACCAGGATACGGCCACAAGTTTCGCACAGAATGAAGTCTTCCATAGCCGCGATTTCCATCAGTTTCTGCGGTGGAATGGCAGCGAAGCAACCCCCACAGGCACCCGTGTACACCCGCGCGACTCCCATGCCGTCTTCTTTGGCGATGTGGATACGCTCATAGTGAGCATAAATGGGGCGGGCCAACTGTTCCACGATTTTACCGCGGTGAATGGTTAATCCAGTCTCCAGATCGCTGGTTTCGGCGATCTTTTCCTGCAACTCCGCGTCGCGAACTTCGAAATCCCCCTTGATCTTATCCAGGTGGGTTTCAAGTTGCGTGATCTGGCCGGTCAATTCCTCTTCGCGTCCCAATAACTCGATAATGCGAGTTTCGCCGGATTGCACAGTCGTGCGCGCCGTTTCTATTTCCGAACTGATGGCATCGTATTCGCGATTAGTGGTGACCTTGAACAGTTGATCCTGGTATTTCTTCAGGCTGACTTTGGCCAATTCAACTTCATTCTCGATGCGCCGCCGTTCCTTGCCGGCGCCAAGTTGCTCTTCGCGCCGGGTGTCGAGGATCTGAGTGGTTTCTTCGATCTCAGCTCGAAGACGTTCTACCGTCTCCGGCAAATTGCCTCGTTCTTGACGCAACTCAAGCAACTGGTTGTCAATATCCTGCAACTGGATAAGCAACTCCAACTGCTCCCTCAAGACCGCCTCCCCATTAGGTTATGTACTTCAAAGGATTGGTTATCATTTTCGTTTCGATGACGGACACCGGTTCATCACACAGCCACGCTTCCAAGGCTTTAACCCAGACAGGGAGAATAATGGCCTCGGTGGCATAATGCCCGGCAACAATAATAGTAATACGATCTTCATACTCCAGCAGAGTATGATACTTCATTTCACCCGTGACATAGGCTTGGGCGCCCTGTTTCCAGGCCTCCCCTACCATCTCACCGGCCGAACCGCCGCACACTGCTAATCGTTCAACTTGATCAGCCGGACCCTCCATAAAACCTAAAGAATTAAGCCCCAATTTCTCCTTTACCGTGCGCAGCAATTCCGGTAACGGCAATGGTTGTGGTAAATTTCCGATCGCGCCGAAGCCGAAGTTGACGTCGGTATTTTCCAGAGGGTATACGTCGTAAGCCACTTCCTCATAAGGATGGGCAGCCTTCATAGCACTGATAGCCGCGTCCACATTCCAGGATGGAACCACCATTTCCAATTTCGTTTCCGGCACTCTTTCCAGGCTGCCTTTCATTCCCACCACCGGTGCGGCTAATTCATTGCCCAAGAAAGAACCCGTACCGGCAACAGAGAAAGAGCATGCAGTGTAATTGCCGATCACTCCTGCACCCGCTTGTGACAGGGCCTGGCGCACGACATCCAGATGACTTTCAGGTACAAAGACGGCGATCTTTTTCAACCAGGGACGATCAGGAGGCGCCAGGAAGCCGGGATTTTCCACGCCCAATAACCGCGCTAAGACAATAGAAACACCGTTTGGCGCGGCGTCAAGATTCGTATGAGCTGAATAGACGGTGATATTGTGCTTGATGAGTTGCGCCATCTGTCGGCCCAAACCAGCCGAGGTGTTAAGGCGATTCAAAGATTTAAAAATTAGCGGATGGTGGGTGAGGATGAGATTCGCTTCATTCTCGATTGCTTCCTCGATCACCCGATCCGTCACTTCCAGAGCCACCAACACATTTTTAAGGTTATCACCAATATCACCCACTTGCAAACCGGGGTTATCGTGACTCATGGCCGCTCCGCGAGGGGCCCAGCTTTCCACGAAATTGATGACTTCCTGTATGCGCATGCCTGAATTTCAAATGAAAAAAAAGTGCACCGATTTTGATCGTGCACTTTAGTGGTTTTTGGTGGGGCAGCGGAGCAGGGGAGTAATGATCCCAATGAAGTGAGGATGCTTCAGGCGTATTTCATTGAATTTGAACGTAGTCGGGAAAAACGACCCCATCATCACTTGATGCCTCGCACTTAGATCTGTGGGCCCACCAGGATTCGAACCTGGGACCTACAGATTATGAGTCTGCTGCTCTAACCGGCTGAGCTATAGGCCCTGAATCTTACAATATAGAAAAAAAAGGACGCCGGGTCAAGCGAATTTATAAAATTCAGATGTTGACCTGTCTCCTCGGTTTTGGCTGTGCAACAGCGTATATAACAAGACTTATTCATGAGTTTCAATCACCGCGCTGAGAGTCGTGCGCTGGATTATCGGGAAATAAAAAGGGGCCTCCCCCCCAGAAGGCCCCTTGACGCGAGGAGATGGTAAGCTACTTGAGGAATAACATCTTCTTCATATTATCGTAGCCATTTTCGCCTGTCAAGCGAGTGAAGTAAATGCCCGCAGGATAGGAAGCAGCGTCAAACTGGATGAGGTGTTCACCGGCCGTCTGGAGACTGTTGACCAGCAAAGCGACTTCTTCGCCGGCCAGATTGTAGACTGCCAGGCGTACCGAACCCGGATTCCTCACATAATACCTGATGGTCGTGACGGCGTTGAAAGGATTCGGGTAATTTTGGGAGAGTTGGTACGGCGCTAAAGTCATGTCCTCGCCGGGGATAATGGCCGGATTGGTGGGCGTAGCTGAAGCAATGGTTTCATGCTGACGTTCACGACCATTGACGTCCACGTCGGACAGTTTGTAATAGTAGGTTACACCGTTAACCACTTCTCGGTCATCCAGATAATCGTAGTTGTGGGTCGTCAGGGAGAAGCCCTGGCTGGGAATCAACTGAGTGGTGACACGCTCATAGCCGGTGGATTGGTTGGTAGAACGGTAAACGTGGAACCCCATGTTATCAATTTCCGACTCCGTAGTCCAATTCACCGTGACTTCATGGTTGCCGGGATCGGCGGCCAGAGCGATCAAGGTCACCGGTAGAGGCAGATCGTTATTCGGTCCCAATCCATCCCAGGAAGTGCGACGGGCGCCGCCGTTCAACGTTCCGGTGTTGGTAGGATTACCCCACAGGTTCGCGTGATCTTTCACGGTGCCGGAACCTTCATCGAAATGGTACAGCACTTCGGTGTCAACGGTGGGCACCAAGGGCACATCTAAAGTGCTGCTGGGGAAGGAACTCAAAACACCATCGGTCAGGCGTAATTCATCCATATAGCCGTAGTAATATTGGCTCAAGAAACGGCCCACGTACATCGGGGCGGTACTGTTGAAAACGCCTCCCGGGGGGTCTGTGGCGCCGTTGGTGTGAGTCGCTTCCACATTATTTACGTAAAACTTGATCTTATCAACGCCGGCTGGATCGCAAACGAAAGCAACATGTAGCCAGACGTCGGCAGCGACGACCGAGCTGGTGGTTTGCCACATGTAGGTGCCGCCACTGCTGCCATCACCGCTGACATAGGCGCGCAACTGACCTACGCTGGTGACCATGAAAGCCCAAGATCTTTGATTGCCTGCATCCAGATACTTGCTGGCGATAGGCTGATTTGCACCCAACTGCTTGACGAAGACCCAGGCTTGCAGCGTGAAAGCGCCGCCCGTGAAATCAGTCAAGTTAAGAGCATCAACTGCCGAGACGTAGTCTCCATTTCCGTCCAGATCCAATACATTTACATTTAGGGTGCCCATTGCCGACGGCGCCCAGATTAGCCCGGCGCAGAGGGCTAACAGGATCATTTGGCCTCGCATTTTCGCGAACATCCTTACCTCCTTGAATTTGTGCCTGGTGAGGTCCTGCGCCGGAAATATAAGCGCCCCTCCCCCCCATGAGCTGCTTTATTATCTGTTGCAAAGTCCGGGATACCCCGGCTTCATGTTAATTTACTATGTGGTAGACATGACGCCGACTCAGCGCTGTCTGTGGACAAGAAGATATATTAAAAGTGGGGTACAGTCAAGGAATTGTGAAATTCTTTTTGGGGGTATTGTTAAGGGGCGGCAAAGATAGCACAATTTGACAGTGGTAAGGATTTGCGGGAGCGTCTGGGAATCGAACCCAGCCTGGACGTTTCCATCCAACAGACGGCTTTGAAGGCCGTGGCGGCCACCAGGATCGCATCCACTCCCAATAATGCCGGTAATTGTTCAGGCAGCTAAGCTAATCGAGAATGATAATTCTAACATTATCAGGATTCAGCCAAAGAAACTTCCTCAACAGGTTCAGTGACCGGATCGACAGGTTCTGCTTTGGTGTTCATGTGAACTTGGCTGGCCTCTTGTGATAATCCACCTGCGGGGGTTGGATTAGGGTGACCTGGCTTGAAGGGTATGGAATTATTCGAAGTCGGCGCGGACGAAGGCGGTGCGCTTGAACCATAACGCTGAGCGATAAAACAGTCTCTACATAACACCGGTTTACCCGAACTGGGTTTGAACGGTACTTCGGTTTCGCGCTGGCATTGCGCGCAAGTTACCTTAAACATCAACCGTCCGGAAACCGCGGATTTTCCGGTGGTTTGGGCGATGGCTTCATCGCGTTCCTGCTTGCGAGCCTGGCGGCATTCGCGGCAATGGCGTGGTTCCTTGAAGCCTTTACCCAGGAAAAATTCCTGCTCCTTGGTGGTAAACAAAAATTCCCGCCCGCAGGTGGCGCATTTAACAGTGCGGTCGCAAATCTCCATAGCTATTTCCTTAAATTTGGGTTAATCCGTTGGGCAGTCCTCATCTATGAGAAAGCTGCCACTACCAAAATAATAGCGATCCCAAATCCCCTTTTTGTCGTCAAGCGTAAACTAAAAGTTTACTCCAGCGGGTTGCGCGACAATCTTTCCACCAGCTTTGCCGGCAGACCGGAAAAAGATCCATTACTCATGGCGATGAGAACGCCTTCGCCGGGCGCGCCATCCAATGCCAATTTTAAGATAGCCTCCACTTCATCCTGGCAATGAGCCTCAATCCCCTGACGTCGTAAATGCGAGACAATGGCCTCAACCTTAAGCCGCTGTTCTGGAGGAATTTTTTCCTGACGATGTACATGACCTATAATGACCCGGTCAGCCAGCGATAGTGCGGCTGCCAGTTCGTTTTGAAGAAAATTTCGCACCATAGTATTGGATCGCGGTTCGAATAATGCCGTCACTTTCAATCCTGGGTGACGCGCCTTCAGGCCCATAAGAGCCGCTCGAACCGCAGTGGGGTGATGGGCAAAATCTTCGTAAAACCAGCGCTGGCCGTCGCTGAACCTCAATTCCATACGACGCCGGACGCCTTTGAAGGCCTCGATTCCCGCAGCAATTTTATCAATGGAAACGCCGGCAAACTCCGCAGCCGCTGAGGCGGCGATGAGGTTTGCCAATTGATAATCACCCCAAAGAGAGGAACGACAGGTAGCTTGCTGACCCGAAGCAAGTTTTAATCGAAAACGCATCCCGGAGGGCGTCATTTCGATCATCTCACCCCGTACCGGCGCCTCTTTTCTGATGCTGAAAGTGACGACCGGACAGGGCGCTTTTTCGACCAACGGCAGCAGGTTGGGTTCATCAGCGTTGATAACGACACAGCCATTGCGCGGAATCAATCTAATCAACCGATGAAACTGCAAAAAAATCTCATCCAGGGACGAATAAATGTCTGCATGATCGAATTCAATGTTGTTAATCAGCGCAATTTGCGGAGCATAGTGCAAGAACTTGGGTCGCTTATCGAAAAATGCGGAATCGTATTCATCACCTTCGATGACAAACCACTTCCCGGTTCCTCCCTCAAATCCGGAATCGGCGCTTATGGGCAGGCCGCCGACCATCCAGCCGGGCGAAAATCCCGCTGTATGTAGGATTTGGGTTAGCGCCGCTGTCGTGGTGGTTTTTCCGTGCGTGCCGGCTACTACGATGGGGAGTTTATCGTGAAGTATCTGAGTGCGGATCAATTCCGGGAGAGATAGATAGGGGATCCGGCTTTCGAGAATAGCCTCGACTTCAGGATTCCCCCGCGAGAGCGAATTACCGATAATGACCCTGTCAACCGCATTCAGGTTTTCAAACTGATACGGAGTGCGAACCTCAATCCCCTTTGTCGCCAGAAAATCACTCATGGGCGGGTAAACGCCCTCATCCGAACCGGTTACCGTTGCCCCCTTGAATTTCATCCAGGCGGCGACCTGAGCCATGGCCACACCGCAAATTCCGATAAAATGATATTTCAAAATGGATTCACCTAAAGGATATATTCCCGTTTCCAAATGGCTTACGCTAACAGCAAGTGTTATAATATAACGTGCGACACGCGATTTGTCAAGCTCTTTCTATTATTTATTCAAGTTTTTCAGCAAAAGCGGTTGAATTATACTTAAATTAAACCTATAATTATCATCACGTTATCCCTACGCTTGCATTTTTTGAAAATTCCTCACTTCCTTGTAGGTAGGAGCTTTGGCGCGTCCACCCAAACCCTGACAGATCAGGGCTGCCACAGCAGAAGCGAATTGACAGCGATCTTTTATATCCCACATTTTTAGCAACCCGAACAAGTACCCGCCGTGGAAGGCATCACCGGCTCCGGTAGAGTCCAACACTGACGTAGGGTAAGCACTGTAATGACCGGATTTACCATCTTCCAGCCAGTACCCACCGAAACGCCCTGTGGTGATCACAACACTGCTCGGACCGAGAGCATGAATTTCGCGTAATACCTGAGTCGGTTTCTTGCCGGGAAACGTACCTTTGATGAAATCGGAGGAAACCACTGCATGATCTGACACTGCCAGTAGTTCGGAAATCCTGGATCTGGGACTACCGGCATCCAGAATCACCTGGCCGCCGCCTTCATGACATAACCATGCTGCCGTCATGCAGATCGAACCATCGCGCCCATCCATTAGAAGCAACGGCGCCCGGAGAATATGGTCGAGAGCTGGATTTTGCAGACTCAGCGGTTCCACATCACCAGGATCGAGAGCTACGGTTCGGCGTCCGTTGCGTTGATCTACCCATATATACGCACATGGGGAGCGTTTTTTGACCTGGTGAGACAAGAATGTCACATCAACATTGAAAGCGGCCAAGTCATTGTGAATCATCATGCCTTCCTGATCGTCGCCCACCGATCCGATAAAGGCTGCTTTACCGCCGAGTCGGGAGAATACGGCCAGGGCTGTAGGTACTGGACCGCCACCGGAGGCGGCGCTTGCAACCGCTTGGACCTTTGTATCTGGGCTTGGATAACGATCGAAGAGCAGGATCCGATCCCAGGCGCAAAGGCCCAGGCCAACAGCGTCGAAAGGCATGATAGTCTCTAATTCTGGATGACAAGGGGCTAAAGCTTGACAAGGGGCTAAAGCTTGACAAGGGGCTAAAGCTTGACAAGGGGCTAAAGCTTGACAAGGGGCTAAAGCTTGACAAGGG
>JAGVQJ010000127.1 GCA_020051775.1 Calditrichota bacterium
CCCCCCCTTGATAAGGGGGGAGAATATAAAGAATCGGATTGATCCCTCCCGGCCCCCTCTGATAAGGGGGGTGCCAAGCCAACAACCATCAACAAAACACTCAATGCCAGTAGTCTCAAGATTTTCCTGAAAACCATATTATCCTCATCTCACTGTGAAACCGATAGCCGACACCGGACACAACATACGAAAATCTGGCGGGGAAGTCAAGGGGAAAGAGGGGAGGGTGAGATTATCTTGCAGTAATGGTATGGCTTTGAGAAAATCGAAAATCCATAAATTATCCTTGCTATTATGATGGCGGCGCTGTATATTGAAATGGCAACGTTAAAATATTGAATAAAGATCATTCCAAGAAGGAGATCGCCATGAAAACCGGAACCATTCTTCTATCATCGCTGTGCGCTCTCACAGCTATTACCTTGGTCTCAGCACAAGACAGCTTGAACGTCAGCCAAGTGGGACAGATCATCCTCCCTGTTAACCAGTTGGTTCTGCAGAACAATCATGCCTATACTTCCAGTGGTAGTGACCGCGTGTTTTATGATGTTGACGTATCCAATCCGGCTGCACCGTTTGTAGCCGACTCATGTTCAATCGGTTATATTGGGCAATATCCGGGGTGGAATACATGCCTCCATGGTGATTATGCCTACATTCCGGGCTATAGCCATTTATCCATTGTTGATTTAAATCAGATGGCACAAGTATACTTTGATACTTCCGGACAGAATTTAAGGCTTGAGAAGATGGCTGTTTCCGGCGATATGGCCTGCGCCATAGGATCAGATTCCACGTGGGAACAGATGATATTTAAAGTCCTCGGTTTCGATGGATACATGCCCTACGTGGTGGGTGAGTGTATCTTTACGAGTCCCTACTCTCCCCGAGAGATTGTAATTCAGGGGAATTACGCCTACCTGGCCTGCGATTTGTACGGATTGCAGATAGTCAATATTTCCGATCCGACTCATCCGACTATGGCCGGGCATTTATACACACCGGGATACGCCTGGGGATTGGCGGTGCAGGGGAATTACGTTTATATGGCGGAACATTACGCCGGCCTGCGAATCATTGACGTATCTGATCCGGAGGCGCCGCACCAGGTTGGTACTTGTATTCTTACCGGCTCTACGCAAGGAGTGGCGGTTATTGGCAGCACGGCCTATGTTGCGGATGGAGTCACGGGAGGGTTAAGAATTGTGGACGTCAGCGATCCGACTACCCCAATCGAGATTGGCTGGTATGATTCTCCGGGGTGTGCGCATCATCTGGCGGTCAATGGTGGTTACATCTATATGGCTGATTATCCCTACCTGGGAATCTACAATTTCGTAACAACGCTGCCCGTGCCGCCGCCTGCGCCGGTGCCATCAGCGGCGGCTTTTGCGCTCGGTTCGGCTTATCCCAATCCCTTTAATCCGTCCACAGTGATTAGGTATCAGACTCAGCAGGCAAGTCAGGTTAGTCTGAAAATCTACGATACTGCCGGGCGGTTGGTGGAAACGTTGGCGGATAGTTGGCGAGAGGCGGGTTCGTATCAAACCGTCTTTGACGGTGCTGAATTCCCCGCTGGAATCTATTTGTACCGACTGACAGCGGGATCCCGGGGAGCCACGGGGAAAATGGCACTGGTGAAATAATTGCTGGTGGCTGGTTTAAGGCTCTCAATTTACGGTTTCTCCGAATCCTGAATCCCGTATCCCGAATCCTTCTCATATTCCGGCACCTGCCCGCGGTTGTGCTGGTAGACCGGATCGTTCAGGTGCTGAATGCGCTGGATATATTCTGTATTGGGGATCTGGTTCTGCCAAACGCTCGCTAACCGCGCTACACTAGTTCCCACCAGAAATAACACTACCATGATGATCGCGTAGGCCAGACGCGGTAGCTTCGCCTTTTTCTGTGTCACCCCCATGTACAACGTATCCTTGACCGGGCAGGCATCCACGCATTGGAGGCAGGCGTGGCATTCATCGGATTTTACCCGCTGCAGAACGTCCACAGTCAGACGCGCCGGGCAAACCTTGGCGCACTTGCCGCAATCTATGCAGGTCTTCTCGTTACGCTGAATTTTGAACAGACTGAAGACGCTTAAGACCCCCAAGAACGCCCCATAAGGGCAGAGATACCGGCACCAGAAGTAGGGCAACGCCACCGACAGGGCGATCAGAATCCCCAACACCCACAGCGTCAGCGTGGAGGGTTCGGCGAAGAAAGCCCACATCTTGACGTCGGCGACTTTGTTGTAGGGGCTGTGGATAAAGCGTTCCAGGGTGGCCACGTCCATCTGCACCAGCACCGCCCAGAGGAAGAAGGTCAGGAGAACGTATTTCAGGCCGCGCAGGGGGTAATCAAATGGCTTGGGCAGATCCTTAGATTTTTTGAAAATTAACGCGTGAAATTTCGCCAGATATTCCGACAACAGCCCCACCGGGCAGACCCAGGAACAGAAGCCCTTCTTCAATAGGACGCCTGTGGTCAGAATAATCAACAGCAACACCAGCGCTGAGGGGTGGATGCGGTTGAAGACGCCGGTCAACAGCCAGTATTTGAGGCTGATCAGCGCGCTGATGGGAAGGAAACCTTCGACTCCCGGAGGGCGGGTAAGGGTGGGTTCACTACCGCTCTGAAGTTGATGGACCCAGAGCGTGAATTCGACACCGATCCAGATGCAGGTGAGCAGGAAACCGACCTGCACCGCCCGCCGGTAAGGGAGGATTTTAAAAGACGAAGACCTCTGGAATTTGATAACGCTAAACTCCCCTCTGTACTCCCGTTTTCGTGGGATTGAAATTCGATTATTTCAGCAGCACTATTTTCTGGACAGAACTATAATTTCCCGCTTGCATACGGCAGAAGTACATTCCCGAGGTAAGCTTTGCGCCGCTGAAGGTCAGCTCGTGAGTGCCCGCATCCCGCCAGCCGTTTACTAATGTAGTCACAAGGCGTCCGGCGATATCGTACACCTTCAGATTCACGAAGCTCGCAGCTTGTAGCTTGTAGCTGATGATGGTCGAAGCATTGAAGGGATTGGGGTAGCAGGCATTGAGCCTGTACTCTTGCACCGGTTCCTGCGAACCGAACACCAGAGCTTCCGGCGATTGCCAGTTGGCGATGATGGTCGTGCCGCCGGTGTATTTAATGGTAGCGTAGTCATATCCAAAGCCGATGCTAGACCCCGTTATACAAACATTTCCGAAACCATCCAGCACTAGGGAGGTAGCCTGATCAGCGTCGTTCCCCGGTCCATTGTAAGTCGTCACCCACTGTTGCGCTCCCGCCGGATTATATTTGATCGTGATGTAATTATAGTTGAAAGTTAGACTGACATCAGTATCACCGTATCCGGTCACATAAACATTCCCGACTCCATCCACTGCCAGCGAGGTGGCACGATCAACACTGTTTCCCGGTCCATTGTAACGAGTTTCCCACTGTTGGACACCCGCGGAATTGTACTTGATAGTGGCGTAGTCGTCGTTTGAGGTCAAAGCAGAATCACTATCACTGGAGCCTGTCACATAGACATTTCCATCTCCATCCACGACCATTGATTCAGCATAATCCTGGTTACTCCCCAATCCGGTATAACGCTGCACCCACTGCTGGACGCCCGCCGCATTATATTTGATGGTAGCGTAGTCAAAGCCAGTTCCAGTCCCCATGCTTCGTCCGGTTACATAGATGTTGCCGATCCCGTCCACAACGAGACTGGAAGGCACATCGGTGGAATTACCGAAATGATTATAGCGCTGCACCCACTGCTGGACACCAGCGGTATTATATTTTATCGTGGCGTAGTCAGTGCCAGTATTGTTGTCCGGGCTATACCCGGTTACATAGACGTTTCCAGCGCTGTCGGCAGCTATGCTGGTGGCATGATCACTGGAACTGATGGGACCGTCATATCGCTGCACCCATTGCTGGACGCCCGCTGTATCATATTTGATCGTGGCGTAATCAAATTGGGTTACGCTGTTCCAGCTCATTCCGGTTACATAAACGTTTCCCACCCCGTCCACGGCAATGCTCTTCGCCTCATCAATCCCACTGGAGAGCCCGTTATAACGCTGCTCCCACTGGAGGACGCCGGTTGAATTGTATTTGATCGTGAGGTAGTCATAAACAATACCTCCAACGTCGCTGCGTCCGGTTACATAGACGTTTCCGGTGCCGTCAACGGCAATACTGGAAGGATGATCGTAGGAACTAGCCGGACCGTTATAACGCTGCTCCCAATGCAGGACACCGGCGGAATTGTATTTTAGGGTAGCATAATCAGTGCTCGTTCCAACACCCTGACTTGCGCCTGTCACATACACATTTCCAGCATTATCCATTGCCAGATCTGTGGCTTGATCGTAGCCATTGTTGGGACCATTATAACGTTGTGCCCAGAGCTGGGTCCCGCCGGTATCGGATGATGTCACCTCAAAATCCGCCGTCATAATCGCCTGCGAAGGGCTGATATTACGGATGGCGACGTAGGTGCGGCCGAAGGCATAAGAATCCGAGTTGGGCGTCGAGGCGCTATCAAAAGTAGTGGCATTCTGGCTCCCGGGCCAGGGATCGCCGGCGTCGCCTTGATTTATGTTTTGTTCCAATTGCCAAAGACCGTCGGCCTGTTCCAAAGCCACCAGGTAATGTCCGGAATCAGTATAGGCGGGGTACCAGGGATTGTTGTTATTGTTGACGTCCAATTGAGTATCGTCCACGTGATAGAGCAGCAAACCATCCCCGGGCAGATTGTCATCGAAGCCCAAACGCTGGCGGTTTTCTACCAAGAAATATTCCGTCCCCAATTCCCCGTTAGTCCATAACCGATGGACCGATGGAGAGGTCTCCACCGCGGGGAGGGCGACGGTGGCATTTTCAGTGACAATTTCGGCGGTGAGAAACCCCGCTTCGATTTTACAGAAAGCGTCCGGATGGCAGGGCCGCGATCCCGCCGGAGTCCCCAACCAGTTGCCGCCGGCCATGAGCGACCAGTGGCCGAGCCCTTCAGAATCCGTATTCCCCTGCGGCGTTGTATCATACAGATCCGGCCAGCCGAATATTAAATGGCCGGTTTCGTGACAGATAACTCCGATGGTCCCAGCGCCGGGTATGGTTAAGAAGTCGGTGATTATTTTCCCGTCAACCGAAGGAGGATTCGGCATATTCCAAGCCAGCGACCAGATCATATTTTGCGCTCGCAGCGGATTGAGTTCATTTTCTGCTCCGCCACCGGCATGGGCCACATAGACCCCTTCCACAATTCCATCCCCGTCGTTGTCATAATGGGCAAAGTTCACGTCCGGATTGGCAAGGGCAATGGCGTCCTCCGCCATTTTCTGGGCATTCTGGGGATAGTTGCCCAGTCCGGATTGATTATTGGTATAATACGCATACGTCTGCGGCATGCGGTAATAACGGGTAGTCACCTGGCCTACGAAGAGCACGCCGTTGTAGGAGGTTTCCATATAATAATCAGCCATGCTGCCCGAGGGCAGGCGATTGCGGGAAAAAAGCAGCCGTTGAAAATACACGGACGAGAAGGCGGGATTCCTCCGATTATCGGAAAAATCAATGAGGAGAACGATGACGCGCAGGGTGTCAGGCGTATCGGTAGGGTCCTGGCTGCGCAGTATGAAAGGATGCTCTGTGGGGGTTTCTGCGCCTCGTAAACGGGCGTTATGGTGCAGAGTCATCATCTGTTCCAGTGCGCCTTGTTTCATCCAGGATTCTTTCGCGTCCGGGCTGGGCGGGACGGCCCCTGCGGCAGATAATAGTCCACTAACGGCCATTACAAAGGTAAAAACTATTCCTATATATGTTACTTGGTGAAATTGCCTGGTCATAAAACCTCCTTATAAAACGAGCTTTATTTCTGTTGGATTGGGTTAATAGAGACGGCGGGAAGATAGCGGGTAGAGTGAGAGGGCGCCGGTGTGTGGTTATATATACGTGAAATATTTTATGAAACGAAGATATAGAGACAGTTTTCTTTAGGCGCCGGGTGTTGCCACCCGACGCCCGTATCCACAATCCTTACCTTGCCTTTTCTTCCTTCAACGTCAGCAAATCATAGATCATGATGATCACGCCCAGCAGGAAGAACAAGCCGCAAACCAGCACGATGTGGAACCAGAGCTGCATGTTCTGATGCGTGACCATGTAACCTAAACCCAGCTTTCTTTCCAGATACGATTGTAGCACTCCCGCCACGCCGAACGCTAACCCCATCAGGAACATGGAGATACTGGTGACCCAGAACCCCCACTTGCCCAGCACCTGCCGGAAATTAGTAATGCCCTTCAGTTGCGCGAAGACGTAGTAGAAGACCGTCAGATTCAAGAGCGCGTAAGCTCCGAAGAAGGCCAAATGCCCGTGCGATACCGTAACCTGACTGCCGTGCGTGTAGTAATTGATCTGCGGCAGCGTGTGCAGGAAGCCCCACACACCCGCTCCGACGAAATGATAGATGGCGCATCCGATGGCAAACATCCAGACCACCGGATTGTTGATTGCCGCCTTTCGTTCCTTGACGTGCCGCAGGGTATCCCAGACCATCAAGAGGATGGGGACCGGTTCCAGGGCGCTAAAAATTCCGCCCACCCAGAGCCAGTATTTCGGCGCGCCGATCCAGTAGTAGTGGTGCCCCGTCCCGGCGATGCCGGTGAAGAGAAACAGCCCGATCTCCACGTAGAGCCACTTTTCCACCACCCTGCGATCCACGCCGGTGATGCGCATCAGCAGCCAGGCGAAGAGAGCCGCCGTGACCAGTTCCCACGCGCCTTCCACCCAGAGGTGAATCACCCACCACCAGTAGTACCAGTCAATGGATAGATTGTGGTAAAAGGGGATGCCGAACAGGTAGAGCAGCGCCAGAGTGACTAAGCCCGCCAGGAGTGTCCCTTGAGTCATCGTCCAGTTGCGAGCCTTGATCATGGTCATGCCCACATTGTACAGGAAGATCAATGCACCGATGACGATTAGAAAGTCCAACGAAGTGGGTATTTCCAGAAGCGGTCTCCCTTGCGTCCAGCCGAACAGGAAGCCGATCAGAGCCGTTACTCCCGTGCCCACCAGCAGGATCAGTTGGATCCAGGCCAACTTCACGCTGAACAATTCCCTCTTGCTCTCTTCGGGGATCATGAAATAAGTTCCCCCCATAAAGCCCAGCAGCATCCACAGCACCAGCAGATTGGTGTGGAACGCGCGCGCCGTGGAAAAGGGGAAGACGTCCACCAGACCTTGCGGCAGGGTGAAGGCGTAGTTGATTGCCAACCAAAGACCCATCACCACTTGCAGGGCGAATAGAAACAGCGCCACTACAAAATAAGGGTAGGCGATTCGTTGCGATTTGTAGGCGATCATCGTCCCTCTCCTTTCTGCTTGGCAAGAAACTCGGCAATGGCGCTAACGTCGGAGGCGGACATGTCCTCATGCGAGGGCATTGTCGCCTGCGGATTGACTGATTGAGGCTGGGAGATAATCCTCTTGATGGTCTCTTCATCATGACGCTGGCCCGCCTGATCCAGGGCCGGGCCGGTGTCGCCACCGACACCTTCTAATTTGTGACAGTCGAAGCAGCGGTTTTCCTGAAATAGAGCGGCTCCGCGAGAGACTCCGGCGGCAGAACTCAGGCGGTTGGCGGCACGGTATTTTTTGGAATCCTGCGGCGGCCAGTCATTAGTCTCGATATTATTGACCCATTCGAAAAAGGCCACGAGGTTGCCGATCTCGGTTTCGCTGATATGCTGCTGCGGCATCTTGCGAAACGAATTGGCAAACGCGACTTCCGGGTGCTGCAAGACATTGCGAATGTAGTCCGGGCCACGGCGGCTATAAACCCGCGTCAGATCCGGCGAATAGTATCCGCCGAATCCCAAGATGGTGTGGCAATCGTTGCAATTGTACTTCTGAAAGGCTCGTTTGCCGTCTAACACCTGGGCAGACAGCTTATCCGCGTGCGTTAATGCTCCGACCTGACGATGGGTATCCACCGTTAGAATCAGAAACAGAATCAGCGAACTTAGGGTGCCCCCCCAGAAGATCAGTTTGGCGGTTTTGTCGGTCATATTTTTACCTCTTGAACGAATTTGTTAATTTATCTAAGGTGGTTTTATTCAAATATTCCCAGGTTTGTCGGTTGACCGACCCCACCAAGTCCCCCATAAGACAACGGTCAATGGGACAAATGTCATGCCCTAAGATGCAGCGATCCAGGACCATGGGGCCCTCGATCGCCTCATAAACTTGAAGTAAAGTAATGACGTTGGAGGGTTTATGCAAACTGAAGCCACCCCTGGGTCCGCGCAACGATTTGACCAGACCCGCCTTGACGAGACGTTGCAGAACTTTGGATAAGTGAGCTTCCGATATCTTGAAAAGGGTTGCGGCTTCGCGGGTGGATACCAGCCGATCCGAATGAGCGGCCAACATGCCGGCAGTGTGCAAAGCTAATGAAGCTGCTTCAGAAATTTTGAACATAAAAGGCTCAGGATTGGGATGGTTATATAAGTATTCTGGTACTATTATACCACAATAGAGGGAAAAAAACAAGTGACTTTTCAGGAAAAATTTATCAGGGAAAGAGTCAGGAGCAAGGCGATAACCCCCACTTCAGTGGGTCGAAGGAGAGTAGCCCAGGACTTTCACTACATGGCAGTCCTAGGGAAGCTGTGGACGATTTCTCTTGTGCCAAATCAACACGAACGGCGCCATCAGAAGAAAAGCGAGCAAAAGCCAGAACGCCAGTTGCAAAGCCCCGCCGTATTCGGTCATCCGGTTGATGATACCCGTCTGGTAGCTTAGCAGCTCCGGTGAGTAGGGGGACGGATGCTCAGTATTGCTAAAGGTCAACAGCAATCCGACTTGGTAATCAACCATTTGCTTCAGCATGGCGGCCAGCAGCAGCATGATCCCCGACAACCCCGCCATAAGGCTCGCTTTTACCACGCGGGATTTGATCAGCAACAGACCCGCCAACCCGCCCACACAGGCGATGATGATGCCTATTTTGAAGAACAGCATGGTGGCCTCCGTTATTTCATTAATGCCACTTTCTGCATCGCGGTTAGGTTCCCTGCCTCCAGCTTCACCAGATACACTCCCGAAGCCAATCCTAATCCCTCAAACACCACTTTGTGCATTCCCGCAGTCTGTATTCCATGCGCCAACGTCTCGATCAGCCTCCCGGAAGTATCCCACACCGTTAACCGCATAGGGCTGAAAGCTGATAGCTGATAGCTGATGGCGGTCGAAATGTTGAATGGATTCGGCTGCGGCGGAAATAACGCAAAAGCCAACGGTGTGAGCAGGTTATGGGCTGGTACGTCATTGGGTTCAGCTACCGTGATATTCCAAATAACGCTGTCGGCGGATTGGCCGTCGCTGATACGAACGGAAAGCCGATACTGATCCAGACTATCGAAGGTAATGACGATTGCGGTATCCAGTCCGATAATTCGCCCGTCCAGAACCCACTGCCAGATCAGCGAATCTCCATTGGGATCGTTTGCCCAGGCCTGAAAAGTCACCATCTGACCTTGAATGATCGTATCCAATTCGACGGGTTCCCAGGAAATAATGTCCGGTGGTTGGTTATCCTGATGATACTGGATGGTGGCGAAATCATTTCCCGTGCCTGCGCCCTCGCTTTGGCCGGTCACGTACACATACTGGCCGTCGGGACTTATGGCAACACCATGCGGCCAATCGCTGCCGTCACTATGGGTACCTTCCCAGCGTGCCTCCCATAGAAAATCTCCATCGGTGTTGTACTTGATCGTACAGTAATCGTCATCGCCGCCGAGACCCTGGCTGACGCCGGTGATATAGACATTGCCGAAATCATCCACCGCCAGAGCTGTGACCTTATCATTCCCGTTTCCGGGGCCGTCGTATGTTCGAGTCCAAAGAGAATCTCCGTCAGGATCATATTTGATAACCAGGAAGTCGCCATTGTTGAAGGCGCAGTATCCCGCCGTAATCACGTTCCCCCATGGATCCAAGGCCACACCGACGCCGGCTTCGGGGCTGTAAAATCCGCCGCTCTCGTAATAATTTGCCCAGAGCGTGTCGCCGGCCGGCCCGTACCGCACTGTCCAAGCCGTGTAACCGTATTCTTCGCCGCTCCAGGCTTTGCCGGCGACGACCACGCCTCCGGGTGCGGTCACCGCCAGCGCAAAGGCTGAATCCAACATGCCCATAGCGCCCAACAAATGCCTTTCCCACAGCAACTGGCCAGTGGAGCTGTATTTCAGCGTAGCCCAATCATTACTGGAATCGAAGCCATAGCTGGTTCCGGTGACGAAGATATTCCCCAGGGAATCCGCTGCTATTGCCGCCGGTATGTCCGATCCGTTCCCCGAACCGTTATATCGCGCCGTCCATAACGTATCGCCATTCGGACCGATCTTCAGGGTGAGGTAATCTTCTGCGGTAGCGAGTCCGCAACTCGACCCCGTCACGACGATATTGCCTATCTCATCTTGCGTGATCGCGGTGGCCAGATCGGTCGAATCCGCCAGGCCATTGTAACCCACCGCCCACACTTGAGCGCCCCAGGGATCATACTTGACGACGCGGAAATTCAATCCGGAGGCGCCCTCATCACTGCACCCGGCTGCAAAGACAGATCCGTCAAAACCCCTCGCCAAACAGGATGCGCAGTCGTATCCTCCAACCGGACCATTGTAGAGGTTAGTCCAGAGAACTTCTCCGGCAGGATCGTACTTCAGAATCGTCCAGTCGGCGCCGGAAGTCAAGTTTTGACTGACACCGGCGGCAATGACATTGCCGCCCTGATCCGCGACAATCGCGAAACTGGAGTCGTTATCATGGACAAAGCCATCGTACCAGGCCAGCCATTCCTGTTCCACTGGAGGTTGCGCCCAGGCGAACATCGCGATCAGCAGCGCGAGGTTCAATAAGGCAAGGCGATAGACACCGCGTCTCATGGTTTCTCCTGGGATTTGAGTACAGTCAACAATATACCTATAGAGGCCGGGTAAAGTCAAGAGGAAATAGAGGTTGGTGGTTAAAGGTTGGTAAAACTACAAGAACGATGCGCCCGGAAGCAAAAAGAGGCTGTCCCAAAAGCCGCCTGAGCTGTCATTGCGAGGGACGAAGTCCCGAAGCAATCTCCTGTTTATCTGATACATATGAGATTGCTTCGCTTCGCTCGCAATGACTTTTCAAGCCTTTTAGGACAGCCTCCTACAACTTGAGACTTGAGACTTAAGACTTGAGACTATTTTATCAGCACCATCTTCTGCACGGCATTGAGGCCATCGCTTTGCAACTTCGCCAGGTAAATCCCCGACGCCAATTTCGCGCCATTAAAGGTCGCTTCATGAGTCCCGGTTTCTCTCCAACCCTCCACCAGAGTCGTTACTAACCTCCCGGCAGTATCGTAGATCCGTAAACTGACGTGGCTTGTAGCTTGTAGTTGATAGCTGAGAGCTGTGGAGGCGTTGAAAGGATTAGGCAGGATCATTAAATCCAGACCCGAAGGGATTAATGCAGCCATTGGCTGCTCGCCGGGGAAGAGTTCGCCGGTCTGGAACCACCCGTCCGGCCCCAACCAATCACCAGCGTCCCCTTGCTTGGTGAAGAAAAAGGAATCCGATGCAGTCACCGTCCAGGGGTGGTCGCCGACAAAGCCACGGTAGACATATTGACCTGCCGGAGCGTTGGCGGGAACGGCTTGTGTGCGCAATCGGACGATGCTTTCACCGGGATCCAGATTTACGCTCAGTGGTTCGAACGCGGTGAATTGCGATCCGCCGGGAACCTGGATGGTGCTCCAGAGATCGAAGATCTGGGTGGAGGAGGAGACGTTCTCTATTACGGCGTCGAAGTTGAAACTGCCGCCGCCTGGCGGGATAATAATTGACGGGGTGAGCGGTGTCAAGGTGATGCTTAAGGGTTCGGAGGAACCCACCGGATACCGATCCACGTCCGAGATCCTCGCTTCGTCAATGAGACCGTGGAAATATTCCCAGTCATTATAATATTCAACGGTCCAGTTGCAGCCGAGGCGCAGAGCATCCGTGCCGGCTCGAATCGTGCCGATGGGACTCTCATCGCTCACTTCAACCGGCATCGTCATGTCGTTGAGGAAAATTCGCAACGGCTCGCCGGAAGACCAGGTGGCCGCCACGTGATACCAGTTGTTCACCTGAACCAAACCCGTATCCGTCAACGCTTGCGAAACCGGGCCGCCCGGATCGTTGAGATTGACCCCGGCGTAGATTTCGCCCTTGGCGGTCAAATAGAGGAAGTAGGAACAGTCGGAGACATTGTGGAATTCCTGCCGCGTGATGATGGGGTGATCGCAGAACCAGCCGGTATACGGGCCGATCTGCGTGGGATAGATCCAGGCTTCCAGAGTGAGGGCTTCAAAACCGTTGCCCACGGTGTAATCAGAGTTCAGCTTGGCGTCGGGATCGGTCAATTGTGCGGCGCCGGGGGTATTGTTCCAGCCTGGATCGTGCCAGCGAGCGCCATCTTGCAGCTCCATGTCGTAGTCGTTCGTTGTGGCGTCATGAGCGATCGTCCCGGTATTGTCGTTGAAGTGCCAGAGCGCTGCGGTGTGATCATCCACTACGAATTCGCCCGGGTAGGTATAAGGCGGAAGGCTCAATTCAAGATTGTCGAAGTATGCTCCATTGACTGTACTGTAATACCCGTCACATTGGAGTTTTAAGTAGGGGATGGTGGAATTGCCCCAACCGTCCTGGCCGGTTAGAGTGGTCTGGTTC
Source organism: Calditrichota bacterium (assembly GCA_020051775.1). GTDB lineage: Bacteria > Electryoneota > B3-LCP > B3-LCP > B3-LCP > JAGVQJ01. The sequence goes on from JAGVQJ010000127.1 coordinate 12,759, forward strand.
GATCCTCCGGCGTCCCAAATGACGGTCCAATCACCTGATCCGACGCGTTCCATGACGACGTGGTGCCAGTGGTCAGGGAAGCCATTCAGAGGAAGTTGGGTTATAGTTTGGTTGTCGAAGCGAAGCTTCAGGTTGTTATTGTTATTCGCCACCAGCTCGAAATAGCTCGGGGAGTTCCAATTGAAAATCTGCATACGGACGTTATTGGCGCTGCTCAAGGTTTCGCGCGGGCGCACGTCGAATTCCACGCGGAAATCATTCTGTCCGGTGACAGCGCTGACCGGCCAGGGAGCAAAGATCCGCCCGGAAGTCCAGTCAGGTAAGGCACGGTTGTCGAGAACGTAATTGCCTTCCAGCAGTGCCACGCTGACTTCGCCGGAAGGGATGTTCCAGGAGGGATCAGCAGTATAGTTGCCATCCTGGAAATCGTCTTGCCAAACCAGAGTGCCGGCGCCATCCCGCATCTGGATATTATCGAAATAGGCTCCATTGACAGAGTTGTAGTAACCGTCGCACTGGAGTTGCAGATAGGGAATCGTTCCTCCTCCCCAGGGGCCGGATCCCGGACTTTGGATCGTCGTCTGATTGGAACCGCCCATATCCCAGATAACCGTCCAGTAGCCGGTGGCATCGGAGTGTATGATGACATGATGCCAGCGTTGCGGGAAGCCATTGATGGGGACTTGAGAAACCGTTAACCCATTGACTCGGAGTTGAAGATTATCGTTGTCATTTTCCATCAACTCGACGGATTCGTAGGTTTCCCAGTCGTAAATCTGCACACGCACATTGTTTGCGGAAGTCAGGGTTTCACGGGGTCGGACGTAGAATTCCAGAGTGAATTCATCCATGCCGCCTAATCCGACCATTGGCAATTCGGCGTGAATGATGCCGGATAACCCCATGGGTTCGGCGTGGACGTCCAGGACCTGGCTCTCGCCGAAGGGAACCACGCTGACCTGACCCCAGGGAACGTTCCAGGCGGGATCGGCGGTGAAATTGCCGTCGGAAAAGTCTTCCGTCCAAATGATTTCGGATTGACTAGGATTGGGGAGCGCCAGGAAGAGGAGAGACAACAGGATAGCGCAGCGAAGTGTGCGGATGATTTCCATAGTATCGCCTCCGGATCAAAGAAGAATGGTAATGTTGAGAAAGGGGAAGATAACATTCGCAACTGTTTAATATATACATTATTATTGAATTTGTCAAGAGCTTTCTGAAATATTGCGTTCTTTGCGACGCAAAAGCAACTTGCTGCAAATGAGGAGGGCGCACACCACCACAAAGTGGCCACTATGTGGTGCGCCCCTACAACTTGAGACTTGAGACTTGAGACTATTTCAACAGCACCAGTTTCTGCACGTTGCTGAACTCACCCGCTTCCAGTTTCGCCAGATAAATCCCCGAAGCCAGGTTTGATCCGTCGAAAGTAGCGTTATGCATCCCCGCTTCCCGCCACCCATCCACCAGCGTCGTCACCAGCCTCCCGGCTGTGTCGTAGATTTTCAGACTCACGAAGCTCGTAGCTCGCAGCTCGTAGCTCAAGATTGTGGAGGCGTTGAAGGGATTGGGGGATAAAGAAGTTATGAGTGCTGAGTTATGAGTTATGAGTGATTTTTCGGTTTGGTGAATATCCTCGCCGCTGCAAGACCAATCGCCAACTTCCGGGCCCGGGTTTTCAGTCCCGGTCTTCACGAATGAGAACGAATCCACTTGGCTGATGACTTTCGGCAACCACGAACCAACGCAGGCGCGATAGGTGTACGATCCTGCTGGAGCGTTCGCCGGGACCACTTGTGTCAGAGTTCTGACGAGGAAACCTGAGGCGCCCAGTGACATTCCTTCGCGACTGTACAGCGGCGTATAGAGGCTGCCATTGGGCAGGCGTACCTCCGTCCAGAAATCGAATTTGATGGTTCCCAATTCCAGGTTCTGCAGTTGTACCGAGCTGCTGAACGATCCGCCGCCGGGAGGAATGAAAATAGGAGGCGAAACGGGGGCGAGGTCAAGGCTGGCATTCACCAGGTAATCCCATTCATGGTTGGGTACGGGCTGGGTGGTACAATGGACGGCTCCACCCGCGTAGGCGATGCCGTTGCAATCTATGCCGATAACGTCCCATTCCGGCCCCAAGGCCACGCGATACGAATCTAAAGCCGCGGCGTCATAGCTGAGATTATAAATCGGCACGATGGCTTTATGATTGATCAGCAGGCTGTTGAGGTAGCTTTTATAATAACTGGTCACCGGCGGCATGGGACAACGAACGATGTGGAAGGGCGTCCCGTAGACGGTGGGGATGGCCGACATTCGGGTTGCGTGACTTTCGACCAAATTGTAATTGGGATCGCCGGGCTGCATCTTGGCGACCAGGATCGTCGTGTTGTTCATGATCTTCGCCCAGAGGTCAATGTGACCGGTGAGATCTATGGAGATCGCCTGGAAGATGTAGCAGGTGTCCTGGTCAAAGTAGTCCTGATAGATCTGGCAGATCTGAGCGTTGGTCATGCCGGGATTGCTCTCGTTGACGTAGGTGGACATCATCATGGTGCCGTGGCCATCAGTCATCATGTTACCGCCATCATGCCAGATATTTGGGCCGTAGTAATCCATCCCCCAGTAAGGTTCGATGAATTCCGGGAAGTGGTCGTCATTGGTCCAGGAGGGCGACCAGGCGTAAGGCATGTCAATGATGCCCAGGGTGGAATCCTGCTGGCGCACGAACCAGGGGCCGTAATCTTTGATCCAGATGGAATTAGTGGGGGCAATGATGAATTCGATATTTTCATTCGGAATGCCCTGGGAAGCCAGAAAATTCAGACAGTTGGTCTTATTAGTCTGGCTGGAGGTTACGATGTAAACCACCGCTACCTCCTGGATGGCGTCTACCATTCCAGCGAACACAGAGGTGGCGAAACTGAACGGCCAGCGCACAAAGACTCCTTCGCAGGAATCATATTCCGCGTCCAGGGTCACGGGTCCTGAAGGGGGTGGAGTAAGGCGGTCATAAGGGGAAGCAGAGATAACCATACCCCGCGCTCGGTCACCGCGATATAGCGGCAAGTCATTAGCCAATAACACTTCGGCGATCATCAGCACGGCCATCAGGCAAATCAAGTGAAATTTCAACATGATCATCTCCATTTGAAACGAGTGACTATTTCATGAGCACCAATTTCTGTACTTTTGATAATTTCCCGGCTTCCAATTCTACCAGATAAATCCCCGACGCCAATTTCGACCCCTCGAAGATCACGTCGTGCGTCCCAGCTTCCTGCCACCCCTCCACCAGCGTCGCCACCA
>JAGVQJ010000092.1 GCA_020051775.1 Calditrichota bacterium
GGTACGTCCAGCGCCTTTAACAAATCATCTTGCTCATTGAAGATATGGCCAAGGGTTTTGCGATTTGGATCTGGCTCGAAAGCCTGTCGCGTATCCCACTCGGCGGTGCGCTTTCGGGGCACCCAGCCAATAATGCAATCAGCGATCTTGTCCGCGCGAAACCAGTGCTGGTTGCCGATGAGAAACCACTTCTTGTTCTCGTCCACCGGATCATCGTAGTCATAAATATATGAGAACATCTCCGTACCGGAGAGGTTGCGTATCACCGGGGCATTTTCACTGGGAGCCGACCTGACCTGAACCATTTTCCCGCGAAAACTTTCGATATCGCCGGTATTACCGAACAAGTTCCAAGGATTGACGACGAAGGCTTTATGTGGAATCCCGGAGCGGGGATTGCGGATAGCTTCTTGACTGATAATCAAGTGCTCGACTCTGACCCACCCCACGGTACTCTGAACGATAAAATCACGGCTCATGACTGGGGAATTCGATCGGGCCAACAGCAACGCCTTGTTGTCGCTGGAAGCCTCCAGAACATAGAGATTCTTATCCAGAAATTTCAGCTTTTCCCCGGCTTTGATCTGGGTGCAACGTGAATCGGAGTAAACCGGAACCCCCTCCCGATTGGGGTATACCGTCCAGCGAATGTCCGCCGTTTTCAAGGTTCTAGGGCCCAGATAAGGCTTATACGCATCCATTTTCGGCGTGCGCATGACGTCCTGGGCCAACAACAGCCCGCTGTGACAACAGAGCAACAATAGTATGGCGATCACGGCTCCGGCGGCAATAGTTGTAAAGCGCTGACTGGTCATGGGATACTCTCCTTATTTACTAAAATTTTTTCTCATCGCGCTGCGCGTATTCTTTTATAGCTTCTTCCAATTCCCTGGCCTCGGTGACAAACCAGTAATGCGCCCGTTCCAGCTCTTTTGCGAAAAATCCTTCTGAGATGGCATTTTTGATTTTGTTCGGTCGGCCGACTTCGATAACGAAGAGATCCACAGCGTCGCGAGTAAAGGGAAATTTGGAGGGATCCCAGGGCTCTCTCAATTGGGGGTCGCTGGGTATGATATAGAGAATGCGGTTCTTGATGGACTTTATGCCCTGATTGTACACTCGCGTGCGGTTTAATGCCCGGGGTAGCGAAAAGGAGGGTTCCGGTTGGCCTTCGCAGGGGTGCGCATCGAGGAAGTCCTGTATCCCTGTTTCAGTTAAGTCCGGAATGGAATCATAGTACTTTTCCTGCACTACATCCACTGCAAGCTTCTGCGGTAGCCTGGTCTTGAGATCTGCACAGGCCTTAATTAAGCCCTCTATGACCACCTCCCTGACGTCGCTCATATTCTGCGAAGCATCGAGTAAGATAACCACACCGGGTTGGCGTCGCATTAATTTCAAGGTGTCACCGTTGGTCAACGAAAACCCTTCAAGAGTTAAATCCTCGAAATGCAGCTGATCCTTTATCACCAAATTTAGAGCGCAGGTGGTGGTAGTGGCATTCTCGAGACGCAGGGCACCGCGCTTTTTCCCCGCCTGTTGGATCTGGGTTTTAGCCGTGATCACTTCGCCATCGCTGCGGATGAGGGAACATTGTAGGAATTCCGGTTCGGCGCTTTCCGCTAGTTCCGGTTCGATAGTATAGGGTAGGGATATGCCTCTCGTTTTGCCTTTCAGCATAACAAACACGGTGTCGTTGACGGCATTCCAAATATATTGATTGGGTCCTTTTGCCGGCTCCAATCCCCCCACCTCGGGTTGATCATAGTCCTTTTTAAGCCCTATGTCCATAGTGACGCCGGTTATCTGGGTTCCGAATGGCAGCGAGAGCGTGTCGCCATGTTTTCCTTGATACCTGACGGTCTCGGCCACATAAGCGCTCCGGTCTTTGGTAGGTTGACGATGGTTGAAAGTAATTTCACCGGTAGTGTCCGGCGGGCCGGTGATAGCTTCCTGAACAACCTGAAGAATATAATGTGCCGGTTGTGCGATAAGCGTGAAAACCGCTTCCTGACCTTGCTTTTTCCAGGTGTAGACTTTCTTGTCGTAACCCCGCTCGGCGATTTTCAAAAAACCGGGCTCTTTTAATGAAGCTTCGCCCAAGAAAGTCATGCAGAGCGTCTGGCCGTTGGACACGTAACCTTGCGTCATGTAATTAACCGGATCTTCAAGGGTGATGGCAGAGTCGTAGAGCGACTCCTTGAATTGAATGGGAAGTATCCGGTAATATTCGTCTATATCAAATGTAAGCGACGAATTGAAGGTCGAATCGCGAAAGGAGCTGAATGCTTCCCAATTGTTTAACCGCAATCCCAAGCCAACGATATCTCCGGTTTCGATTTCATCGAGTATATATTTCTCCGTAACCGATCCTGAGATGTTAATACTTTTCTTGGGGGTCCATTTTTGAGGATGGTTCCAGGCATTTTTTTGGATGACGCAAAGCTCCGCCTGCAAACCGCCATCGGGCAAGCCCTTGTTCGGCCCGATGATAGTCACCTCGGGCTTAACAACTCTTTCATTTTTCAGATTAACATCGTAGGACAGTTGATCTTCCTTGAGATCGAGTTCAGTTTTATATCCTCGGAAAGCGCGTTTATCGCGGGAATATTGACCAAGATAAATCGTTAAACTCTTTAGTGCTTTCAAATCCAATTTCGTTCTTTTAATTGCCCCCCCAGGTGTATCAATTTCACTAAGTTGAAGGGATTTAGAAGTTTTTTCGGAGCCAGTGGGTGTAACCGTTGAATAAACATTGATGCTAATTTCATATTCCGTTCCGGGCGCTGACGACTTTAGTTTTTGAGCGCCTACCACGCGATACACTTTCCCTTCATTCGTAGTGGCACGAACCAATAAACTATCGCCTTTCGAAGGCTCGTAATTTTTTAATGGGATGTGAAGGTACTCTTCACTGGGTTCTATCTTTTCCGCAACCTCGGGTTTGAAACTTCGCTGCAAATACAGGATAACTCGCACCTCACCAGGAGCTTTGGAGTGTAAAACCGCATGTGCGACATTCCAAGAGATTTTCGGATTATCAATTTTAGCAGTACCGATTTCTGCGTTCGATTCTCTCAGCGAAATGGTCAGCAAACCTAATTGCTTTTTCAGTAAATCGTTCAATGGCTCATTAAAACAGAGGTAAACGCTAGCCTGATGGCTGCCATTGTCGTCATGCTGCCACTGTTTGGTGACGTCCGCTTTCAGGCGGCCGGAGGGATCCAGTGTAACGGGGTAGTAACCCTTTTCCGAACCGGGGCGCAGGTGTCTTATGGGGGCATAACAATGATAAGCGAAATATTTACCTGTATAGTTTTTCGGCTTATAGGACGGGTCTTCCCAAAGAAAGCGACAACCTTCGATCGTTTGGAGATTTTGACCGAAAATTTCAACAGTGAATACTTCTCCGGCGCGTGACGCCTGCGTTCCGAGTACAATAAAAGCGACCGACAGCAGCGCCAGCAGAACGGCGCAGTCGCGAATCCATACTACCCAGGCAGCATTCGTTGGCGCGGGCGGCCTATTATGATGGCGCGTCATTTTTTAACCTCAGCGTTAGCCTTTTGTGAAACCATGATACAGTGGGCAGAGGAAGAAGAAGGCCGGGCAATCTCATACGCTTTCTTGCCGAACTCGACGGTAATGAATTTGCGGTCGAAGGAGTTGCCCACTTCCTTTTCTGTCCAGTATTTTCGCCCTTTGAGAATGCCTAATTCCTCGAATAATGTATAAGGTTGTTTATCATCGCTGCTTTCCGCATAATAGTGAATGGCTTCCAATTCCGAGGGACCGGGTAACCGCCAATTCTGTCGGTTGCCCAGACCATCAGCATTGGCCTTCCGGATCATCTCCTCTACCCCCTTTAAACCTTCACCGTGTTTCCCTATATTCAGGGTTCGGTAAGTCAAGTTTTTGTAAGTCACCATCACGGCATCACCGGCGCCGTCAATGATGGCTTTCTGCCGAAGTACATTGCGGGGGATGAAATTTATTTTGAAAATGCGCTGCTCAGGAATCAAATATTTGACTGCCAAAGCCAAGGCAATGACAGGCTTCTTCTTATCCAAAGTTGAAGTGTAAACAATTCTTGCCTGGGAGGGTTTTTCCCAGGCATTGGCTTTGCGATCCAGGCCGGGGACAGCGCGGAGACTTTCGGCCTCGACATATTCGGCAATCGAGTCAAAAAAATAGTCCCGACAAGAGGCGACCGCCTTGTTGTAAAGTTCCCGTAACGGCCGGTCATAGGATTGTTGTGACGAGGAGGAAAAGGAAGACTCGAAAGTCATTTCCCTGACATGATCAGGATAATAAGTGACCAGACAATTACCGAAAGAAGCTTCCCAATTAGTCTCAGCCTGCTTCAGCGAATCATTGGCTGCAATCAACGCATTGTTGGTTTTAACTGACTGATCCACACGATCGGTAGTCGCTTCGGATAGTGATTTGTGTACTTGTCGCAAAGTTTTTAGCGTATCACAAATCGCTTCATAATGAGTTTTAGCGGATCGAACTGTTGCTTCACATCCCCGTATTTTTTCATCCCACACACTGCGGTCGGAAATCTTGAGGAGGCGATCAATGTAGGTCTTCAAAGGTGATAATATATTCTCACGGATTTTTGCCTCCTCAACTTTCTGTCTTTCTATTCGATTTTTTTCAGCCTCCGTTGCTGGCGCACCTTCCAGATTCGGTCGAACCCCCTTGATGAGTATTTCTTCATCTGGATACACCAATTGCACGGCAGCTTGAGTAATCCAATCAGCGGCCTTGGGAGGTTTATCATCACGATCCGCGACCTCCGTGAAAGTCGGCGCTACCGCAACGGTAAAGATCACATTTACGCAGGTAGTATCAACTCTACCCCACCAAACTCGTGGTACACTGATTGCTCGGACAATGATTGATTTGGAATTGAAAGGGGGATTGCCAGTAAGTTTCCGTACAGCGTTATTAAGGTTTTTAATTCCCGTCTGCTTGGCATAATAGAAAACATAAGGGCGCATATCATCAGCAATTTGACGATCGGACAATTGAACTCTATCCGGGATTTGCGCCGAGACAGAAAGCAGATAGTAGTCATGATACTGGGAATAAACCAGATTTAAATCGCCTTCCGCATGGTTCCATAACTCCTTGAGTTTTAAAGAGGTCACCTCCAGATCTTGGAGTACAGTGGTGAGCTGTTTCAGGCTGTCTCTTTTTATTCCCAGCTCTGTAGATAACCGGTATTGATCGGCTTCCGCCATGAACTGTTGATATTGAGCATTTTGTAGTTGCGCTCTCAATGTGAACAGTTTTTGTCGCCATACCGCGTTGGCACTGTCCACACTCGTCCGCATTTCTCGATCCTCCTGCTGCATCCAATTTTGATCTGCGGACTCAGCATTCCGAACCTTCGGCGCCAGATTTTTAACGATGGCGTCCAAGGTCTGATTTTCAATTGCGATCCAATTTGTAGAAGGTGGGGCTTTGGCTGGTCGCTGCTGGGTCCAGACTTGTGCGACAAAACAAGCAAAAATTGCCAGGAGCGCGAGCAGAGAAAGGGTCTTCTTCATGAGGGGATGTCCATTTGAATGATACCTTTGGCAATTCTATTCGGTTTGGACCAACTCAGGTTGCTAACCCAAAAAGGATAAGTGATAATGACTTTAACGTTAAGGTGATGCCCCGCCTGCGGTGGCAGGATCTCCAGCATTTCAGCGATTTCGAGACTGCCGACCTGTTCTGCTAAGGGTTTGCCGATCGTTAGTTCTTTATAATAAATCCCCAACTTCTTCAGAAAGATGGCAGTTTTCGGGTCTCGCTGAATCTCTTGAGTTAGCACCATAGGCACTTTATCAGTCGAACTGCTGGAAAAGGATAGCAGAAACCTGGCATAAATGAGATATGGGTCGTTCTCTTCACCCTTTGCACCGATCAGAAGCTTGGTTAAAGCAGAGGGCATGTTCGTGTCGCTCTCGCGATATCCGCCGCTTTCCACCAGCCGCCCCCAGTAGGCTCGAGTTGAGTGGATCAAGGTGAGGATCTCCGATTCCGGGCAGGTATGGGAGAGATGCTCTTCCCAATCCCTGAGTACCATCCAGATCTCTCGAAATTCACACCGCTGATGATCTACAATGGGATATAAGAATTCTTGTTTCTTGGTTAGAACTGCCAGGTGCTCACGAAGATGCGTTAGTTCCTTTGAAAGGTCGCTTACCTTTTCATCGATGTTCCGAATCAGCGTGCTGTGCTCCCTGAATTTTTCGTGACTATCTTGTTGCCGGTCAAGTAGCTCTCGAATCCTTTCATTACCGGATTGCGATTCTTGGAATGATGATCTCGATTGCTGGTGGACAGAAGCAGGTGCCGAGCTTAGATTCGAATCACTCCCGATCTCCCCTCTTTTAGAACTGCGTCTCCTTGAACCGAATAGGGAAAACGGGAGGCGATTATTTTTATAGAGCATATAAAATATTAGCGCTACCGCCACCGCTACCCCTGTCAACAGCAAGTATAAGGTGAGCGATCCCACCAGAGGTTTTAATGCCGCTAGCTCCACGGTTGCCGATATAGTTTCTCTTTGTGCGCCGAAGTCTGCCGTGAATTGGATCGTCACTACCCGCGGCGCAGAGCGCAGCGCTTGACGCGGATACTGTAATATAAAGCTGGTGGAATTAGGAGATTTCTGGATCAAGGTGAATTCCTTCGAAGCCTCCAGCAGAACACCCTTAAGTTGAAGATTCCAGGGAGATTTCAAAACTTCGACTGCCTCGATGTGAAGTTCGAATAATTCCCCTTGCGGTGAACCATTGCGGAAGGCTTGAGCTTCCGATACCGGCAGTTGAAAATGCAATCCCTCTGCGTCTTGCTGTAAGAAATCGTGGGTGGTGCCATCAGAATTTTGAAGTTTAATCCCTTGAATGAGTTTAGCCGCTTTCGTGACATAGAATGTCAACTCGATCTCCGTGTTCCCGAATAGAAATCGAGCGATCGAAACAGATTGTTCTGCAGCTAACCCATTGACGAAATTCAGGAAAGAGTTGGATTCAATTACTAGCGAACCCTCGATATTGGACTTCCCCATGTCAGCGCTGATAAAGCTCTTGTGTAGGGATGGCCATCCCGCCAGCGGTAACTTCTGGCCGGTTTGATTTACGATTTTGAACGCGAATTGGCTATCATTGAAGGTTGTCCCGGGAATGATGTTAAAGGAAAATAAATAGCCATTTGCTATTTCATGGGGTTCAGATACGCTAATGCCGGGGTAACTCCGGATCGGCTGTACGTCCACCGGGCAAGGAGTTGACCCCGCTTGGTCTGCGGTACATAATCCTCCCAGACACAATAGCAGAATCCCCGCCACCCAGACAGAAATGGATCGGCAGCGACGTGATCCAATCAGCTTCATGCATTTCAGTTCGGCCATGTGGTCTTCCATGATTGCAACTCTTCCAATTTCAAAGTTTGCTTTTCCAACTGCTGATCGTCAGGAATATTCGCTTGTTTTGCAAAGGCTTTTGCCCGCATGATCCAGCAGAACCTACTTTTCAGTCCTTGCCGCCATTTGCCCTCGGTAAAATAAGCTTTCAAAGTTGGCCGCAAGGTGCGTTCGTCTATCGTCAATCTGATCAATAATTTTTTACGCCCCGAATCAAGACAAGGATCTATCGGAGTGAACTTTTTCAGATACCAGGCGCAATTGCTGGGGAGATGCTTGTAAAGAGTGTGTCTTTCGATCCGCTTCTGCACATAGCCTAACGTGAAAGTTGCGTTGGCCTCCAACAGGTATTCACCTTTAGCATGCCAGCCCTCTAACAAGTCCCCTTTCTTGATGATGGGGATGAACATTGACTTTCGGTCGTCCATCGGGTCATGTTGAACGATACCCCAGGTCAGCGAGCTTTTGCGTTCAGTGTCGGATAATAACATCTTCCCCCTATATCCGCCTTCGCTCAATCTCCCCATTTTAGCGGCACCGATACTGACACCCAATTTGGTGATCTGTCGCTTTTTGGCAATCTCGCTGAAGGCGGGGCGTTGTTCGATATCGGACAGACGCGCGATGTTGTAGGTCTTGGAGAGCAAACTCTGGAGATGATCCCACAAGGGATTAAAATTCAAAGCGCGGCCGGTGAAGAGGATCTGATCAATCTTTCCGGCGCTGTTCATGTTTTTAATCTGGGCCAAAATCCGATTCGTGATAAGCTCAATAACGCCGCCTTCCCGGCGCAGATGGATCTTCATGTCTTCCCGGTTCGCGACAGCGCTCGTCTGTATTTTTAAATCCGGCGCATTGGGGAGGTTAAATTCAGCCCGAGCCGTCCCATCATCTTTGAAGGCCGTCTCATCGAAACCATGCTTGTAGATTTCTTTGGCGATCTCTTTAACGACTCCGCGAGCAGTTACTATTCCCGGTAGTGGCGCGATCAGATCTTCCTTTGAATCCAAAATTTGCTTTATGTATTTCGGCAGATTCGCATGACCGGAGTTGGCTTGTTGCAGACAGTGACAGAGGTAAGCAGCGATATCGTGATCAATGTCTTCGCCGCCCATGTAGATAGTAGCATTATCGAGAATCGGGTAGCTGATGCCGGAACGAGATTTCTTGACTCCGAGAAGAGCCAGGTCGGTGGTGCCGCCGCCCATATCCACATAGAGAATGCGCCCGCTTTTGGATGGCTGGGGATCCAGAAGAGGCAGAAAGTTACGATGCGTAGTGGCCATCGCGCAGGCTTCCTCGATCAAACGCATCTCTTCGAATTCGCAGTCGTAGGCCAAATCGTTCAACTGCTGGGTACGCCGGTAAGATATGACATTGGGAACGGTTAAAACCGCCCGCGTGATTTGATCGCATTGCATCTTCCCTTTGATTTGGTCAAGGATCGGATTGATCTGAGCCTGAAGCACATGGATCATGTGTATTTTATTATTGTGCTTCCCGAACGGCACGTTGCGATCTATCAGAATCTTCACGGCGTGGAAAGTGTAATCGTCGAATTGTTCACCCATGAGTCTTTTGGCCGTATGACCTACTGCAATCCCCTTATCCTCCAAACAGTAATCGCGAGCATTAATGACGCTGGGGAAGACGTAGGGATTTCCGGCGTCAGGGTCGCCATCCTGATATCCTTCATAATTGTTGTCAAATCGGATCGGTGCCTTGATTAACAGCGATTCCTCATCCCGATCGCATTCCAAGCTGCTGATAGCTGCGCTGCACCCATAGGTCCCCAAATCCACTCCGACCCAATCATCGAATCTGTGGAAAGGCGCTTTATGATAAATGATCCTGATTTTAACCCGATGCACCTGGGGAGCTGTAGCCGCGGTGACAACGAGCGCGAAGGCTTCACTTTTCCAGGGATTTTCAAGTGGTGGGGTTGCTGTCGTGGAAATGTGCAGGTGTACTTTCCCATTCTGATTAGGGCGGCCATCGAATTTATGATCTTCCCGAGCCGTCACATAAGGATTCCCCGCGAATCCCTCCAAAGATACTTCTTTGAGGGTAACGACTCCATCGCCCACGTTTCGAAGTCCCAGCAGCACGTCCCGCGATTCGTGCTCTTTCAAATGAACATTCAGGCGATAGGTGACGAAATTATCGCTGGTCTCATCTGGATAGACGGTGAATCCCGGTTCACTGACGATTTCCAGGAAGGGGGTGGGTTTATAGCCAAGCCACATCACCACCCCGGTGTACAGAAACAGGCCTCCCAGGATCAGCAATAACGCCCCGGATGCCAGCATTGCTGTCAAGACCAGAGGATTCGGAGCGATAGCCGGGACGACTGTGGTGATTTCCCGGGAAAGAATTAAAGGAAGACTAAGGGTAAGGGGTGGATTGCTCTCAAAATCAACAGCGGCGGTAGAGCGAATCGTGAGTGTAGAGCCGACGCGCGGATTCGGCAAGTTTTTCGCTGGGAAGAAAAGCCCTCGATTATCCTGTGCGATGCGTCCCGAATAGGATCGAGTGGCTCCTTGGTTAATCCACCCATCAATAAATAAATCCAGAACTTCGACATGACCGCTGGCAGCCAGCGTGGTCAAATCCAAAGGTTGCCCTGGAATCCGAAGCTGATCTCCTTCCATCCGCCAGATGGTTTTTTCCGCAATTCGGCCGCGCGCGGAGAAAGCCTTTTCGAAAACTGCCGGGCTGAGCCGGGATATTCGGCAATAGCAGGTGGTTCCATTGAGGCGGGAATGCGATCCGCGGTAGATCGTGGAGCTGACAATGGGATCTCCACCCAGCGCTTGCGTCGCTTCGTAAAAAGTATCTTTAAAGGGTATGTAGGGGAGAACAGCTTGATCCGCCGAGGCATTGGCAGTCGCAGAGAGTTCGACGAGCAGGTATTCCGTGCAGAACGTCTTATGGTAATTCTGTCGCAACGCCAGAGTCGAAGCGACGTTCATGGGAGACAAAAAATCGCGATGAAAATCGGAAGCGGATCTGGGCAACCGTCTCCCGATAACCGGAGCAATCTGTTGAAAGTTGTTTTTATCAATGATCGTTCCCGGCATCGTGCTGCACTGAAAAAGAGCTTCAGTGAAATTCGCAAGCCACCGTTCCCGATCACCCGGATGCTGATACAAGCGGCGCAGATCCTCAACCGGCATCCCGGCACATGTAACAATTAGATTGGTCTTACCCCGAGGTGAAACGAGGGGAAGTGACAGATCAGATAATGAATCGAACTTATTTACTTCAGTTCGGAGACCATTTTCCAAAGCTGTAACATTATCAGCATTGAATAATACGTCCTCCAGAAAGGACGTCAAGGAACGAAGCTCTTGCTGAGTACCGCTCCCCATAGCGCCGGAAATGTCATACACTACCAGGATGGTTCGATCCAGCGTTTTGCCGAAGCTGGAAGGCACAGCGACTACTTCGCGGGGCGAGGGTACGGCATTGCGGGAACCGCGATCTCGTGCCTCGGTAGGGTGCATCCGTTGCCGAATCGAGGCGCTTAGCAAAAACAATCCCAGCAGCCAGGCGATCAATCCGATGATAATGTATTTTATGCTTTGCTTAATAATTTTACGCACGAGGCTCCCATTTGATTTTCACCAAAGAACCAGAATGAGCAATATGATTAAGGACGCTACCGCGATGATTCCTCCAATGATCAGGCCCGTTTTCAAAGCGATGGATTTGTTATGATCCGGCGGCATTGGTGTAATGTCCAAAGTCGCCCCAACGGCAGGCTGCATGACCTTGAGTGCAGGGTTTGAAGCTTCGAAAACGGATTGTGATACAGGAGGTTGCCATTTATCCGCCGTTAAGGCCGGTCGTTCGATTTTAAGCGAAATGATCTCCTGCTGAGCGTCGGACAGTTGACGCTGCAACTCCTTTGATTTCAAAATAAGAGCCGAAGACTTTTTCCCTAAATCTTCATTGATTTTCTTTTCTTCACTTAATTGGTTTTCCAATTTCCTGAGATTATCTTCCAATGCGGAATTTTGCTGTAAAACCTTACTGTAATTAATTTGGAGCAGATCGTTCTTGGTTTTCAGCGATTCAATTTCCTGTTCCCACCGATTTCGATCAGCCTCGGCAGTGCCGTTGGCTGCCTTTTTCCCTTTCCGCGGAGATTTTCCCTGTGATTTAGGTTTATTCCGCGAGTCGGTGGGGTACGGCGTAGGATCTGGAGATACCGCCGCATAAGGATCACTGATCGGAGGTGGGATGCTCCGGGGCCATTGGTCAGAGGCGCATGGGTAGTTTTTGTCGCGGAATGACGCCACTTTCACCGGTTTGGCGGGAAGCACGACTGGTTCAGGCGGGGATTGTTGTGCCGCCGCCACCACCGAAGGCACAGGTTCCATCAGTTCAATCACGGCCGGCATGGCCGCGACTTTGCTGCTTTCAAGGCGGCTGCAAATTGCTGCTCCCACCGCTTCACAACTGCTGCGAGGAATCACCGCTATCGGCTTCTTTTGGGTAGTATTCAGCATCAAGGCCAGATTTTCCCATCCCTCCGGAATCGCAATAATGGTGAAAACATCCTGCTCATTGATCCGATCTATCAGGCTGCTCACAAACTTCTCGATTTGGCTTCTCGCCTCCCTGACCAGATCCAAAAGATTCCCGGAAGAAAGAGTGATACTCTCCGTGAAATTCAAGCGGGGATCGGTCGGCAAGCACTCCGGGAACGAAAACTGGATCAATTTCCTGATCTGGCGCGGCAATTCGAGCTGAACCTGCCTGCTAACCTTCGGAGGTAAAATTTCCTCTCGCCATCCTGCCAAATCCAATTTTGCCTGTACCTTTTTAGTGCATTCATCCTGCAAGGAGCCTAAAGCCAGATTTTTTACAAATTCCTCCTGAACGATATCCTTCGTGCCATTAAACAGCGTTAAGCGCGTCTCCCACTCGGTCGGGCGAACGAGGAGAAAACCGGAGGTAAGCGTTCTGGAGGATAGAATCCCTTGGGCTAATGCGCCGTGCACAAAGGCCAGGGAAGGCGGAACCAGAAAGGGAACAGGCAAGCGATGATCGGATTCCCAGATACTCGCGCAGGGATTCGCCGGCAGGGTACCCGGATGAGAGATTCCCAGGGAGGTGTAACGTTGTGTGGATTGTTGTAAAACTCCCTGTGCAGCGTGAAAGAATAGGCGCATGGCCGCAGCGTAACGCGACATCTGCATATCGTGCAACTGCACCAGGCCGGTTTCTACTTCCTCGCCGATTAAATGCTCGGGTGAAAACGAATAGAGATGCAGGTTCTTTAAAATGTGTTTAGCTTCGGCTTCCTTACCGGTAATGAAGGTTCTTCGTTGGTCGTCTGGAACCATACAGGCGGGAATCTGCACGACATGAAAAGAGGAATCGGAAGGCTGATGATCACTGCGATATATGGAAATGTAAGAGGATTCCGCCTGGATGCCGATAACCGGTATATTTCCGTTTTGCTGCGTCATGAGCTTTTGATTAAGTAAGAAAGTACATGAACAGGTCAGAAACTAAATCTCATCAGTTTGCATAGGAGCTGTCAGGACCTGGGGATGAGGTTGGTGGCTGATCAACCGTCCGGTGGCATCCGTGATTTCGATCTTTGGCCGGACTACCCGAGCCACCAGGCTGGGATTCATTTTCTCTTCTCGGGCTCGTTCCAAGACTTTGATAAGGCAGTCTCTAAGCAGTGGATCGGCGGCGCTCGAGGGTTTAATAACGACATCTTCCGGCTTTTTAATTTTACCTTCCGGTGTATAAACGATCTTCACCTGGGGATAATGATTCATCAATCCTGAATTCCGCCATAGTGCAGCGGCCTCGCGGCTTTCACGAAATCCAAAAAGGGTATTGATTAGAACCATTAAGGCTTGATCCCAACTGAGTTGACCGACGCCCTTTTCAGATTTCAACAGCTCTGTGGCTGCCGCGTGGATCGCCTCACGGTTAGGCTCGTTTCGGATCATTCCCAGAAGGGTGTCTACCTTTTGATCCAAGGTAACCGGGTTCGCTAAGCTTGGGGAGGCGGCAGGTTCGGGAGCCGTGGCTCTTTTCGGGTTTTCAGGACGAGGAGTCGAAAGCTTCTCCTTCGCCAGAGGCTGCTCGATCGGAAAATCCACCGCCAGGGGTTGTTCCGGCGGCGAAGCATTAGGTTTCTGTGCCACTTGCTCCAGTTTTTTTGTCAGTATCTCCCTTAGTTTTTTTACCTCGAGACTTAGATTCGCGACTTTATCCCCCGTATTGGTTTCCACCTGTTGGAGTAGATCCTTGATTCTATTCTCAAAGGTATCGAGCTTTGTGGAAAATTGTGTAAATTCAGCCTCAAGTTTTTGTATCTGTTCTGATTTTAACACGTTTGAAGGAGGACTTTCACTTTCGGAATGGCTCGATTGTTGCATTTCTTCCAGAATTTGCTTGATTCCGACCACCGGAGTTAAGCCGGCCTTAAGGTCGTTTTTCAACTGTGTCAATAGTTGGTTGATTTTGTTCGGGAGGTTGGTTAGCTCGCTAACTTCCAGTTCTATGCGTTGAATTCTTCGATTTTGTTGATATATCGGGACCCCCAGAACCCCTGCAATCAACGCTGCCAGCACGATCAATCCGATCAGGGTAACGAGATTTTGTTTTTTGAATGCTGGGAGCAGGCGCCTTTCAATATCCTCAAGATTGAGGGCGGGATGTGGTTGTTTTTGTGGCAGATCACGCTGCCCATAAACTTGGCTCTTTCCGGAGGAATCCGCTGAAATCGTAGATTCATTCCCCTCGCCTTGGGACGGCCCTGAGGGGTTGATTTGTCCAGAGGAAGATGAATGTTCCTGGCTTGCCACGGTCTGAGGCATGGCGAAAATAAGCAACCCGAACCAGGCGCCCAGAACAGCAATTCTCGTGGCTAATGAAGTTGATAGCATCGGGCTGCTCCTACGCTTTTTTCGTAATCTCAAGCACGACTTTATCGGTGAAACGCACACCAATGCGCGAGACGTTTTTGAGATCCGAGTATTTTGCCGTTATCGGTTGAGGCTGAGCCGCGCCAAGCTGAAGAAAACATTCGGGGCGCATTCTTTGACACGGGATCGGGAAGCAGAGATCCTGCAAATCGTATATCTTTTCACGGGGAAACACCCCACCGCGCTCAATTAAACGGTAGTAATAATATTCCTTCATTTCGCCGCCCGCTTGCTCTTCCCTAAACACGTACAAATGCTCAGGCTTTTCTCGCTGCAACTGTTCGATATGCTCCATCTCGCCCAGCTTTAGAAGCACTTTGTATGGATTCTGATTGTTGTAGTCCTGCAAGTACGTTGTAACCGGTGGATTCGTAAAATACCCATAAGCTCCGATGCTGACCGACCTTTTGGGTTGTTTAAGTCGAATGATTCGCTGTCTGTCAAGGTGAAGTCCCCAGTCGGGTTTTGATTCCAATAAACCGGACACTACTTCATACACCAGATCCGGAAAATTATGGAGATTGCTGGAACCGCCGGCCAGGGCTATCGCTATTTCACCCGTATGACCCTGACGCTTCAGATCATCGAAGAGATCCTCGAAAATGGCGCGCACGCGCACTGATAATTTTTCCCAAATGCGATCGAAATATACTTTATGTTCGGGTCTCCCGAGGTCTCGTTTAGTGAGTTCGGCAGTGTTGTACAGAGCCTCTTCACTCGAGACCGTGTCGCGGGGCATAGTTTCCATCAACCATTCATTGACATCGTGTCCGCCCAGGTTATGATCCCCATGGGGAATGATGGGACGGTATGTGATCTGTCCGTTTCCCCCGACTTCACGCAGCGCCACGGTAACGTCAGTGGTGCCACCGCCGAAATCGTAAACGATGAAGATGGGCACTTCACGCGCAGCCTGAAGACGTTCCTCATTCGAGGCGTACCATAACACCGCCATGGATTCATCGAAATCATGTAGAATTGGCTCGAATCCGTCCGTATTCACGCTGCATAAAGCAATTCGGGCTGCTTCCCGTAATCGCCGCTTCTGATCGGGAACGAATGTGGTGGGCACAGTGAGCACAGCTTCATGAAAGTAAATATCGGGGATGTTCCGTTGCAAGAGGTATTTTTGAGCTCTCTGCAAAGCTTCCTGAATATACTTGCTGCAGATTTGTTGCCAGAATTCACCATCCACGCCCCGGGAGACCTTTCGTTTGGCTTCTCGCAAACCACCTTCGGTATTCCACGCTCCGAAACCGATAGAGTCGTACCAGGAAGTGGGGCGCTCATGAAAAACGGTGGGGATGATGTCGGCTTCACGGTTGCTCTCGGAATAAATATCCAGAGGGAGCGTCGTGCGGTATCTGGTGGAATCATAGATCAGCGCCCCGGCGATATCGTCGTATTCCGGCACTAACAAAGTGATACAGGAATTCGAGGTTCCGAAATCAATGGCCACAATCCCTTTGTGCTTATCGGCTCGCACGCTGTGCAAGATGAAGGGGAAATTAAATGAATTCTCGCGATTGGGAGCTAAATAATCCTGTACTTTGACCGCGATGTTTCCGGGAGAGTCTGTGGCGCGGCCGCTCGGCCCAATGACCAGACTACGATGCTCGCTGATTGTATGTGCTTTGAGGTCTAACTTAAATGGATTTCCAGGTTTGATGGCGACTTGATGAGTTTGATTTAGAAAGGTGGGTTCGACCTTATTGATCCACAAGGGATCATATTGATCTGTGTCCTGACCCGATAAATTGGGGTAGTTGACCCAGAAGTGGAATTCGTGTTCAAGGTCGTGAGCAGTGTAAATCGGAAAGGAAGGACTATTGGTCAAGTGTTGAAGATCGGTGATCAAACCCTTATCCGACCACTTTTCCAAACCCAATGTCGGGCCCGGCGGCGTCATCACCTGCTCCACTTTCAATTCACCTTGTTCGGGTCTTAGCCGATCGGCCAAGATCGTGTACTCCAAATCCCAGGTAAAATAGTTTGTTATCTGTTCTGCTGGAAAGTTTAAGGTGATTTCAAAGGGTTTTTTATCATCCGAATACAGGTCAAAGGGTTGATTGGGTTTGTCAGGATCCATCTGCACCCGATCATCA
>JAGVQJ010000174.1 GCA_020051775.1 Calditrichota bacterium
AGCTCGCAGCTATGGAGGAATTACCCGGATTAGGCAGCAGCGTGATAACCGGATGCGTGGGCGCGGGTCGCTTGGGGTCGGGGTGGACAGGCGATTCGCCGGTGATGTTGCGGAAGAAGTACATTCCGCCCACCTCTGTTAAAGATAAAAATATATCGCCGTCACCATCATGATCAATATCCACTATATCAATCCCTGAGAAAAAATCTTGCCTTTCAAGATCTAGAAGATATTGTGTTTCTAATAAATAAATCGGCATTTGGGCTGATCCAACATTTCGATAAAACCAAACCCAATTTTCCCCATTCATTGCGATCGGTGTCCCAAAAAGATCAAGGTCTCCATCATGATCAATATCATAGAAGCAGTAGGATGAAACACTAAACTCATAAGAAGAGCTTGGAAAAGTGCCATACCAACCCATAGTTGGATTTGAAAAGACAGGAGTTGTTGATGAACCCGTATTTTCAAATAAATACCTACCGGAGTCGCTATCAGCAATAAAGAGATCATAATCACTATCACCATCAATATCGGCCAACACTTGATGGATGAACACCCAGTAATTTCCTGGGATCAAGTTGTTGGAAAATAAAGAGAATTGGGCATTTTGTGGAGTACCATTATTTATAAACAAATACAATCCCGGGTATGGGGGACAGGGGATCTGCCCGTCGCCGGCGAATAAATCTGGAGCTTGATCGCCATTAATATCGCAAAAAAAGATGTAGCATCCTCCAGGGCTGGTGGAAAGATCCTGATAGGAGTCCGTAACCCAGCGGAAAGCCGCCGAATCCAAGTTTCCAACATTCCGGTAAAAACTGATACGGCTGTTGGCATTCGAGGAAAAAAGGTCCATGTCACCGTCAGCATCGATATCCGCATGGTGGTTTTGGGATCTACCACCTTGATCCAGTGACAAATAATTCTTGGTAACCAGTTCCCATTGTGGTTGCGAAGGAGTTCCTGTATTTCTGTAAAAGAACAGATCTCCTGGGCTATCTAAACTCGCTTCATCTCTACCCACTAACAGATCATAATCTCCATCTCCATCGATGTTAAAAAATTCTGGTGCAGACCAATAATCCACCCAAATATCGTTGTAATTGCTGGTCACATAAGTGAAATTGTAATTGACCGAATCACCATCGTTCCGGTAATACCATATACGCCCAATCTGGTTGCCTATAAATAGATCTTGATCGCCGTCGGAATCAATATCCACGAATTTCGGACTGGCATAATAACCCACGTCAATACCGGCAAATTGACCGGTCACCAAG
Organism: Calditrichota bacterium; assembly: GCA_020051775.1. Lineage (GTDB taxonomy): Bacteria > Electryoneota > B3-LCP > B3-LCP > B3-LCP > JAGVQJ01. Next base: position 1,284 of record JAGVQJ010000174.1, read on the forward strand.
GAAAAATTCCAATTGGAGGCATTTCCGATATTTCGATAATATAAGATGCGTCCATAATAATTTCCCATGAATAAATCATAATCATGATCCGCGTCTATGTCCACAAAATCGAAGCGGCTGAATCCGTTGATGTCAATATTGGCGAAAGAGTCCGTCACCCATTGAAACTGTGGGAAAATTGCCGTGCCGATATTTTCCCAAAAGTGAATCTGACCTGGACCATCACCGGTGAAAAAATCAAAATCACCGTCAAAATCAATGTCACAAAACCTAGGTGATGTATGGCCAAAATATATAGTATTTCTTAAATCTACATTATTCCAATACCTAGTTACCAATCTATATTTTGTTGATTGCACAGTTCCTTGTGTTTCATAAAATGAGATGAATCCTGAACCATTACCGACGAAAAGATCAAGACCAGAATCACCGTCAACGTCACAGAATTCAGGATAGGATGTAGACTCACCACCACCGAAGGGTGCCCAGGGGCGCCAACCGTTAATTTCCACAGGGATGGTATCGAATTCCTGGCGGAATTGAAGATTCTGCGCCAAGCCCAGGGCGGGTAGGTAAAATATTATCAGAAGGGTTTTCATGGTCACCATGAATTTACGATGACAATAATATACAAAAGTTCGGGGCGTTTGTCAAGGGGTAATTTGGGGGCTGGGAGAAACCCGACCGTAAACGGTCGGGCCACCCACCAGATTTCCACTTCGCTAAGGACCTGACACAACCTTAGAAACCCGACCGTAAACGGTCGGGCCACCCGCCACCCGCCGGTATTCGGTCTCCGGTGCTCAGTTTACGTTCCACGTAAAAATAAATTCTCTCTTTCCCCTTGACTCTTGCTAGGATATTTTGGTAATTTAACTGGATTTGAGCTTTTCATGATATCATAAACAATGCCACCATTAACGGATAAGGAGTGATTCCATGAAGCGGGATTTTATCGCCATCCCCGATTTTACGTCAGAAGAGCTGGCCGGGACCATCAGTCTGGCGCGCGAATTGAAACGGCAACGCCTGCTGCATCAATGCCCCAAGCCTCTGGCCAATCTGACCGTCGGCTGCATATTCCACAAAGCTTCGCTGCGCACCCGCATCAGCTTCGAGACGGGTATCCATGAACTGGGCGGGTATTCGCTGTACATCACCAAAGAGGAGATTGACTTAGGCAAGCGCGAAACCATCGAGGATGCCGCGCGGGTCCTGTCCCGGTACCTGGGGATGATCATGATCCGCACCTTTTCGCATGCGGACGTGGAAAAGCTGGCCAAGTACGCCTCCATACCGGTCATCAACGGCCTGACCGACTTCCTGCACCCCTGCCAGATCCTAGGCGACTTGATGACCATGGAAGAGCGTCTGGGCAAGATCGAAGGCGCGCGCGTAGTCTACCTGGGCGACGGCAACAACATCGCCAATTCCTGGATCAACGCGGCGCGACGCTTCGACATCGAGGTCATCCTGGCTACTGCCGAAGGCGCACCCCCCAGCCTGGAACTGCTGAAATTGGCCCAGTCCGAAGGCGCCAAAGTACGCTGGATTCACGATCCGGTGGAAGCGGTCAAAGGCGCGACCGTGATCTACACCGACGTCTGGGCATCCATGGGGCAGAAGGACAAGGCGGAAGAGAAAGCGCGGCTGCTGCGGCCTTTCCAAGTCAACTCCGAGCTGTTGAAACACGCGGATTCCAAGCACATTGTGCTGCACTGCCTCCCGGCTGAACGGGGCAAAGAGATCACCGACGAGGTGATGGACGGCCCGCATTCCGCCGTCTTCGATCAGGCCGAAAACCGGCTGCACATCCAGAAGGCCATCATGGCGAGGTTGATTGAGTGGAGTCGGTAGAGTAAATCTTTCCCGAGGTGGCTCGGTCTATATCGTACTACCCTGGGGGCGTCATGAAATGGTTCATGACGCCCCAGAAACATGCGAGCGCGATCCTGCCTTAGGATCGCGCTTTTTGCTCGGCTAACTTAAAACTGTGATTTATCTCAAGACATTTTCAAGCAAACTGAACTAAAATTCAAATAGTTTTCTGCATAATTAGTAGTATATTATTGAAGAGGATTTAGCTAACTGAGGAACTGATGAATAAGAAATTCCTATATGTCGCTGCCCTGGCAGCGTTGCTGATCGGTTATTTTGCCTGGCAGAAGCCCTTCAAAACGACGGAATTATCGGAGGAACCTGGGGAATCCGAAGAGCGCGAAGAACGCGGAAAGAGCGAGAAGCCAACGGACTGGTTCATGCGCCAGAGGGCTTACCCGGAACAGACCGTCAACATCTCGGCATATCGAGAGGCAGTTGCTCAGGCACAGACACTGTGCGCTCAGTATGGCGCTGCCGACGAGGTGATTTGGTCGCCCGCCGGACCCAGCAATATCGGCGGGCGCATCACGGCCATCGGAGTTCATCCTTCCGATCCCAACACAATATACATTGGCGCTGCGGACGGCGGGGTATTGAAATCCACCGACGCCGGCGTCAACTGGACGCCGATTTTCGACGCTACTGCATCGTTATCCATTGGTGATATCGCTGTGGACCCTGCCAACGCCAACACCGTTTGGGTAGGCACGGGTGAAGCCAATACATCGGGCGATTCCTACCCCGGCGATGGCATCTACCGTTCCACCAACGGCGGACAGACCTGGCAGAACATGGGCCTGCCCAACTCGCACCATATCGGCCGCATTGCCATTGATCCGACCAATCCGCAAAGATTGTTCGTCGCCGCGACGGGCGCGCTGTTCTCGACGAATCCCGAACGAGGGGTCTACCGCACGACCAACGGCGGCCAGTCTTGGGAACGAGTGCTCTACCTGACCGATTCGACCGCAGCGATTGACGTCTTGATCAATCCGCAGAATCCCCAGATCGTTTTCGCGGCCATGTGGGAACGAATCCGCCACCTGACAAATCGCAACGTGGGTGGAGTAACCAGCGGCATCTGGCGCAGCACCGATGGTGGAACCAATTGGACCAATTTGACAACGGGGCTGCCGCCATCATCGCCTACCATTGGGCGCATAGGCCTGACGATGAGTCCAACCAATACGAACCTGCTATATGCGGTTTATTCCAACCACCCCGGCGACATGATGGGAGTATGGAAGACCACCAACGGCGGGGACACCTGGACGGCGGCCATGTCACCGCCATCGACCACATACAACGGCTTCGGCTGGTATTTCGGGCAGATTTCCGTAGATCCCGTGGACGTCAATAAGGTCTACGTCCTGGGCGTGCCCTTGCTGCGCAGCACCAACGGCGGCTCATCCTGGTTTTTTATCTCCAGCAGCGTGCATGCAGATCATCATGCCCTCTGGGTCAATCCCAACAATACCAGCCTGATTTACGATGGCAACGACGGCGGCTTTTACAAATCCCTCAATGGCGGCACTTCTTGGACTAAGAGCTACAATCTGCATATTTCGCAGTTTTACGACATTGAAATTGATGAACTGCTACCACAGCGCCTGTACGGTGGGACACAGGACAACGGCACGCTGCGCACTTTAACCGGCAGCATCAGCGACTGGACGCAGATCTTCGGCGGGGATGGTTTCAAAGTCGAGGTGGATTTCACCAATTCAAACATCATCTTCTGCGAGTATCAATACGGACAACTGCAAAAAAGCACCAACGGCGGTACGTCCTTTTCCACGGCGATGAGCGGCATCAACCAGAGTGACCGCTTCAACTGGGATACGCCCTTCGTTATGGACCCGACCAATCACAACACCCTCTACTTCGGCACGCACCGCATTTACAAGACTACCAATGCCGCCGGCAGTTGGACGGCTGTCAGCAATGATCTGACCGATGGGCCTTCCGGCGGCAATTTGGTGTTCAATACGATCACAACCCTCGCAGTGGCGCCGACCAACGGGCAGGTGGTCTATGCCGGTACGGACGATGCCAATGTCTGGGTATCGCAGAACGGCGGGACCTCCTGGACTCAAATCAACGCGGGCCTCCCGGATCGCTGGGTGACTCGCGTGGCGGTCTCACCACAAAACGCTGGGATTGTGTACGCAACCTTGTCCGGCTACCGCATCGCTGAACCGTTGGCGCACGTCTATCGCAGCACGAACTACGGATCGAGTTGGCAGAACATCAGCGGCAACCTGCCGGAAGCGCCGGTCAACTGCATTATAGAAGATCCGGCTAATCCACAGCAGCTCTTTATCGCCACGGACGTAGGTATCTATTACACGACCAATCTCGGCACATCCTGGGCGCCACTGGGCACGAATCTTCCAGTCAATGTAATCTTGGATCTTAAGTTGCACCATCCCACCCGCAAGTTGGTGGCGGGCTGCCACGGAAGATCCATGTACTCGTGCAGCCTGGATTCGCTGGCTCCGCCCTCCGGCATTAATGTGACTCTGACGCCGGTCAACCCGCCCATCGTGGTTCCGGCGAATGGCGGCAGTTTCAATTTCAATGCCGCCGTAGTCAACACCGGCCCGGCGCAACAATCCTTCAGCGTCTGGGCGAAGATGCGCTACCCGGATGGCGCCTACACGCCCCCCACCTTGGGCCCGGTGACAGTCAATCCGCCGGTGGGTATCACCATCAGCCGCTTGCGGATTCAAAGCGTCCCCGGGACGTACCCACCGGGTCAGTATTACTATATCGGCTACGCTGCACTGGTATATCCGGGCCCGGTGGTGGATTCGTCCTTCTTTACCTTTACTAAATCCGCCACCAGCGACGGCGGTCCGGTGGTTACGACCGCCACCTGTGGAGGAGAACTGTTCCCCGGTGAGCGGTCACAGACCGCGGCTATCCCTGCGGGTCTCGAACTGGCGGTTTCCCCCAATCCGTTCAATCCCGCAACAGCGATCAGCTACAAGCTCCAAGCTCCAAGCAAAGTAAGTTTAAAAGTTTACGATGCGGCCGGGAGGTTGGTGGCGACACTGGTGGATGGTATGCGCGAGGCGGGAACCTATCAAGTTATGTTCGATGGATCGAAGTTGGCCTCGGGAGTATATATGATTCGGATGGAATCAGGGAAGCAGTCTGCAACGCTTAGAGCTACGTTGACAAAATGATTTAACACGTTAATGGTTGGTTAAAGGGGTAGTACCTTCGACTACCCCTTTTCTTTTGACCGTAGACGGTTTCTGGTAATATAGATCACAAATAAACTTTCCCATTTCTTAAGATTTTACTTGAAATCGCTGCCATTTTGCCTTATAATAGAAAGGTTATAATCCAATTCAAACGAAATGGAGGGTCGTATGAAATCTGTTCAAATCATTCTTTGTGCGGCATTTACATTGCTGCTGACGGTTCTTTCGGGTCAATCCCAAGTTTATGAAGAATGGGTGGCTCGATATCATGATGGTTACGATTACGGCGCTAGTGTGGTCGTGGATGACCTGGGAAACGTATACACAGGAGGCTACAAAGGACCGGATTATGACCAGGATTACGCTACTTTCAAGTATAATTCCAGCGGGGTACAGCAGTGGGCCGAGTTCAACGGCAGTACGAGCCATCAGGATTATATCCATGATATTGGCCTGGGTCCTGGCAGGAGCGTTTATGTCACGGGGATGGCGGGAGGAGGGGGAACTTTCAACCCAGATATCACCACCATCCGATATAGTACGAATGGCGATTGCCTTTGGGCGCGGACTTATAATGGCCCCGGCAACGACTGGGATAGCGGCCAGAACCTGGTAGTTGATAGTGAGGGCAGCGTCTTTGTGGTCGGTACATGTACAGGCCCTGGTACCGAGTGGGATATGGTAACCATAAAATACGACTCTCTGGGAGTCGAGCGTTGGACGGTTCGCTACGACGGCCCGGCCAGTGGCTACGATTTTGGAAATGACATCTGTTTGGATGCCACCGGAAACGTCTATGTAACAGGATATAGTACCGGCACCGGAAATACCGGCACTGATTTCACCACGATCAAATACAGCTCCATGGGTACGCAGTTGTGGGTGGCGAGATATACCGGCACAGTCTTCAATGGTGGTGATGAGGCTTACGCGATTGCAGTGGATAACGACGGAAACGTTTATGTAACCGGTAAAAGGCGTGGCGCCTCTCCTAATTACTATGATTATGTTACGATCAAGTACGATGTAGCGGGAAACCAGATGTGGCTGACCGCTTATAATGGCCCGGGCAACAACGATGATACTCCCAATGACTTGGTTATAGATGCGGATGCCAATGTCTACGTGACTGGCTATAGTTATGGAATAGGAACGAGTAGTGACTTTACTACCATCAAATACTCGACCGACGGTGTCCAGCGATGGGTACAACGTGTAAACGGCCCCGGCAATAGTAGTGATCAAGGCAAAGCATTAACTCTGGATGACAGCGCCAATGTCTATGTCGTAGGCAACCTGTACGGGACGGTAAATCTCGGCGATTTCCTTACGGTCAAGTACGACTCCGCTGGAGTTCAATTATGGTCAATCAGCTATAATGGTCTCAGTGAATTCCCTAATGATGACGCTAAGGATATCACCGTAGATGATCAAGGAAATGTTTATATCACCGGCGGCAGCGTGGGTAATGAAGTGACCATGGACGTTTGTACGATTAAATACACGCAGGGCGCAGCGCCACCACCTGCATTGGAGGTGATTTTGACGCCGATCAATCCACCCATTGTTGTTCCCGCCAATGGCGGTAGTTTCTATTTCAACGCATCCGCACAACGCACTTTAGGACCACAAGCTCCGTTCACAGTTTGGGCAAGAATTAAAAACCCCAACGGCACCTACACGAACCCAACACTGGGGCCGGTGACGATCAACCCGCCGGTGGGCGCCACCGTGATGCGCCAACGAACTCAAAATGTGCCGGCCGCATGGTCACCCGGCCAATACACTTACTTAGCCTACGGTAACCTCACCTATACATATCCAGCCATAGATTCCAGCTCTTTCACTTGGACTAAATCAGCAACTACGGACGGAGGTCCCTGGGTGAACGGAGCGGCCTGCGACGGCGAGCTGTTCCCCGGTGAGCGGTCACAGACCGCGGCTATCCCTGCGGGTCTCGAACTGGCGGTTTCCCCCAATCCGTTCAATCCCGCAACAGCGATCAACTACAAGCTCCAAGCTCCAAGCAAAGTAAGTTTAAAAGTTTACGATGCGGCCGGGAGGTTGGTGGCGACACTGGTGGATGGGCAGCAGGAGGCGGGGGCTCATCAGGTTACGTTCAATGGGTCGAAACTAACCTCGGGTGTGTATTTTTACCGGCTGGAGGCGGGTGAACAAATAGCTTCGGGGAAGATGGAGCTGGTGAAGTAATGAAAAATGAAAAATCGAAGGCGCTCACTTGAGCGCCTCTTGTTTTGACTCGAAAGACGGAACTGAAAACTCATTACTTGCGTGCCACAAACCGGCAGCGATCCATTTTGCCGGCCTTGGCCATTTCCAACATGAACATCATCTCGCCGCCCATCGCCTGGAACAGCTCCATGTTGTCGCCGATGATCTTTAAGGCATCTGAGGTCAACTGCTCAGTGAGCATGCGGAGATAAAGTTCCACATACTTGGCGAATTCCGGAAAGAGATATTCGTCCGTTTCGATTTTCAACCCAGCCTTTTTAATTAAGGCTCGATAGCCGTCCATGCTCTCCATGTAGGGAAACTTCATGAAGTCCAAAACCCGCTTGGATTCCTCCGGCGTCATCGGTATGTGGCCTTCGATCCAGTCGGTGAAGGCTACGACTCCGCCCGGTTTGATCACGCGAGCCGCTTCCTTGATGAGTTTCTCCTTATCCACGACATAACACCAGGCGTCTTCACCCCAGACGAAGTCAAACGTATTATCCGGCCAGGGGATGGCAGTGACGTCGCCCAGCTTGAACTCGATCTTATCGGCCAGACCTTCGGCTTTAGCCCTCTCTTGGGCCTTCTGGTGCATGGTCTTCGTGCCGTCCAACCCGGCCATGTTGACGCCGTAGTACTTCACCAGAAAGCGGCAACCGGCGCCCAGGGCGCTACACAGATCCAGGCCCTTCATACCCTTCTGGATACCAGCCTTGTTGGCCAAAGTCTGGGATGAACTCATGCCGCCGACGTGGATCTGCTCGCCCATGATGAGTTCCCAGAGTACGCCTTCGGGGCCGTCGTAAACGGCATTGACGTCTTTTAAGATGATGTTGGTGTGCTGCATGATGCCTCCTTAGGTCTTAGGGGTTAGGGATTGGGGATTAGGAGGCGCTGCGTTGGTTTGAGAATCGGAGGACAGGCAAGGAATGGAAATACCGTCGAGATCAGGGCGATCCCGACTACTTTTGGGGAAAGCTCTGACTATGGTATAGGCGACTCCTTTCCAGGTGCTGCCGAACCGGCTTCCAAGATCCGCACTCGGCGGATCATGTGCCTGTCTCAGTCGCAGCGCTCGGTGGATGTGTAACGCATGATTGGTCTCGAATTAGTGATGGTTTATATTTGCCACAATCACAGATTTCCGCAGATGATATCGTCCGAATCGCGGATTAAACGGATGATACGGATTGAACGGATTTAAACATTGTCTGAATCACGGATTTTCGCAGATGAAGCAGATTATGCAGATTTACCCACCCTAAGGGGATTACCGATGTAAATTTAATATAGAATCAATAAAATTTCAAGGACTTTCAGATGAAAATCTACACGCGAGGAGGGGATGAAGGGCAGACTAGCCTGCTGGGGGGCGAACGGGTGCCCAAGCATCACCTTCGCGTCGAGGCGTACGGCACCTTCGACGAGCTGAACAGTTGGATTGGCTACGCTCGGGCGATAAATTCTGATCCGGAAGTGGAGACTGCTCTGGCATGGCTACAACCGCACCTGCATCTGCTCTGCAGCGATATCGCTGCTCCACACTCCCCCCCTTATCAAGGGGGGGGAGGGGGGGATCAAGATTCCAAGGCCCGAAGAAGCGAGTCGGGGGTGGATCATTCCACACGCACTCTGCGTATCCAGTCAGGCGAGGATACCACTCTGGAACGCGAGATTGACAGCATGGAGCGCGACCTGACGCCTTTGACGCATTTTATCCTACCCGGAGGCGGGTTGGTGGGAGCAGCGCTGCACCTGGCGCGCACCGTTTGCCGCCGTGGGGAACGAAAATTAATCGAACTGGCCACTACGGAAGGCAGCGTTAATCCGGAGGCGGTGAAGTTCGTCAATCGGCTGTCGGACTATCTGTTCACTCTGGCAAGGTGGGCGAATAAGCGGGATGGTTTTGAGGAGACGATTTGGGAGGGGGGAGAATAGATTCATATAATCTTGCCGCATTGAAAGAATTCTCTTGACAAGGTTGCATTTCTTTTGTATATTAAAGCGCGTCCCACCATTTTGCCTTCAGAAACCACTCGGTTCGTTCTGAGTGACTCCACCCCGTTTTTTGCGAAGGAAACCTGCCATGAAAAACGTCCTTTCCTGCTGTCTTGCCGCCACATTGGTTTTATTACTGGTCGCTTCGTTGAACGCCCAGGCAATTGTATCCCAGCAGTGGGCGCAGCGAACCTTCAGCCCCGACCATGGTGATGACGCTCCCTGCGGAGTAGCCGTTGATTCCGCAGGCAATATCTATGTCGGTGGCCGGGCTTTCCGCCTCGATATTTATGACAATTTCTCCGTCACCAAATTTACTCCCGAGGGGCAGCGCCTTTGGACTGCGTTGTATAACAGCGGCATTTATTCCTTTGACATACCCTATGATTTTACGAGGGATGTTGCCGGTAACCTGTATCTCACCGGAATCAGCGGCCCTGATGATTATCTCACGGTAAAATTCAATGCTCAGGGTGAGTTGCAATGGGTGGCAGAATACGACAGCCCCAACCACGGCGCAGATCGTGCCATGAAAATTGTCGTGGATGAACGGGGGAATGTCTATGTTACGGGGGAGTCTGCGGGGGTTGCGCCCTACCAGGGTCAACCGGACTGCGTGACTATTAAATACAATGCCCAGGGTGTACAGGAATGGGTGGCCCGGTATGATGGCGCACCGCATGGTGCGGAGGAGGGACTTGACCTGGCCTTGGATGCCGAGGGCCAAGTATACGTCTTGTGCCAGAGCAGCCGTCAATCCGTTCCATATTACGGTTCGGATTGGGTTTTGCTTAAATATAGTCCTCATGGCGCGCTGGAACTGGACATCAGGTATTCACCTCCCTATGCCATGTATGATCCACCTTTCGGATTCGTCCTGGATGATGAAGCGAACATCTACGTGGCTTGTAACACGTATTTGGGCCTGACTATCAATAAGTACAGCTCTTTAGGAATTCATTTTTGGCAAGTGACAGATAACCTCCCTGGCGGGTTAAACTACGGAAAAATAGCGCGAGATGCAAACGGCGATCTGGTGATCACCGGTTTGGGTAGTTTTTATTCGAATGGATTCAGTTACACAACGGTTAAATACACCGCAGATGGCATTCAAGAGTGGGTAAAAATATCAAAAGCAGCCCACTGCAGACCTCTAGATTTAATGATAGACGCTGAGCGCAATATCTACCTCACAGGATACCAGAATGTCCCGGGAGAGTCCTGGTCTATTGCCAGCCACACGTTAAAATATAATCCTCAAGGGGTGATGGATTGGATTGCCCAATACCGGTACAGGCTTAACGATGGCGGATTCACGGAGGGCACAGCTTTAACTATGGACAATCAAGGCAGCGTCATAGTAGCCGGTATTTTCCAATTTGGGGGGGGTATAACGGATAGCGACATACTCACCGTCAAATACAATCAAACAGCGGGGAATGTGACTGCCACGATGACGCCTGTGGTTTCGCCTATTTTGATACCAGCTCAAGGAGGCAGCTTCAACTACAATCTCCTTACGGTAAACAGCGTGAGCAACAACATAGAGGTGGATTATTGGTGGGAAGCCAGCTACCCGGACAGCAATTATCCCACCCCCTTGCCGGGGACGCTGGAACTGACACTGCCACTGGATAGCACGATGGTACTTAGAACTCAGCGTGTGCCCGGCTCTGCCCCACCGGGAGATTATCAGTACATTCTCAATGCCGGGGATTATCCCGACTTCATCTGGGCTACGGATACCATCCCCATTACTAAACTGACCACTGGTCAGGGATCATGGGTGGACGCTTGGACTCAAGACGACAAGCCGGTTGCGCCAGAAGAGCTTTCCGCATCGTTGTCGATTCGAGCAGGTCTGATGAGCGCTTCCCCGAATCCTTTCAATCCGACATCTACTATCAGTTATCAGCTTTCAACTAATAATCATGTTAATATAAGTGTGTTCGATGTTGCCGGAAGGCAGGTCGCAGAATTAGTGGATGATTGGATACAACCAGGATCTCATCAGGCCACTTTCGATGGGTCGGAGTTGGCTTCAGGATTGTACTTTGTGCGAATGGTAGCAGGAGACTACAACAACATTCTGAAGATAATGCTGGAGAAGTAAAATAATTGATCCCCCTTACTAAGGGGGATCAAAACGAATGCTTCAGGTCTCAGTCCTCTAAGAGTCGGGCGAGACGTGATGCTTTTCAACATCTGTATGCCGATTTGTGTGGTTCTGAATTTTATCGTTACTTCTCGACTGCCTCCAACATCGCCACGATATTTAGGTTATAACCTTTGCTTGTTGACGTGATCTTCCCCGTCTTGTCCACCCAGAGAACCAGCGGATACTCGTCTTGGCTCTTCAATCCGAAGAGCTGCCCGACCTTTCCTTCCGGGTCGTTGACCCCGCCAGCGGGGTCGTCTGAGTTTTGCTGACCTTCCATCACCCACAACACTTCAGGTGCTTTCCCTTCCCGTTGATTCAACCAGCTTTGAACCAGATCCTTGGTGCGAACGGACGGTTCGTGATTGGGTCGCAGGATCACCAGCAGCAGAGGCCCCTTGCCAATCGCCTCGCGCGAGGAGCGCACTTGGCTATAGGCATCATTGATAACGAAAAGCGGGACGTCCGCGGCTGCCTGAGCCGTTGCTGGTCGAGTCGAAATATATGGTTTCGGCGTCAGGTTTATATTCAGATTCGTTGATAACCCGGATTTCACTTCGACCGGCTGCATGTTCACCCAGGGGCTCCCAGAAGGATCTCGGGTGCCCGCAGTAATCCAATACTGGCCGTCACCCAGCCGGCAATGGAATGTACCGGCAGCGTCAGCGACCGCCTCCAGTTCATCAATGGCGATAAAGGCTCCGTTGTTGAAGACATTAATAGTGAAGCCGTCGAATCCGGCAGCGGGAGCACCTGCACGAGTGAAGTGGATATTCAATTCGCCGGTTGCGGTATAGTTAAGCGTAACGTCAAGAGCTTCAAACGCCGAACGTGCTTCCGCATAAGGAACGTTGGCTTGAACTGAATCCGGCTCCCGCCAGGCGAAATCGCCGAAACACTCCGGCGCGTTGGGGTAAAGGGGTAGCCACTGCCCTTTCTCGATGATAAAGACTTCCGTCCAAGCGGCTCCGCCCGATTGTCCCAAGAAAGCAGCGACCGATACCCTCCGGCTGGGGATACCAGCCGTTTTCAACAGAGCCGTCGTCAACGAGGCGATCTCTTTGCGAGTCCCGCGCTGAGCCGATAGCGTCTGATCCGGAGCTTGCTGACCGCCGAAAAATTCCGGCTCCATTTCACGAATAGAGACGGCCACCCATTCGTTCAGATCTCGGACGAATTTTTCGGTGGAGGTTATTCCCCGCGCGCGCTTCTTTACGATTGGCCAGAAAGCGGCTCGCCAGTCGGTGATCGGTTCCTGATCCAGGCGATAGGTCAGGAGAAATTGGCGATAGAGTGAATCTGGCGCCCGCCACTCAAAAACCTGGCGAGCCAGATCAGCGTAAACTACATGATGAACCAGTACCTCGCGGGACATTTCAAGGCGATCTAAATGCGGCATGCGACCCAGGAGAAAGACGGCGTCATCCAGAAGCGATCCCTCCAACAGATCCAGGGCGGAGGTAAGTTGGGTGGCGGCGTCACCGGCATCGGCCAGAGCCTTCTCCAATTCCTGGATCAGTTCGGGGTGCAATCTCGCCTGGATCGAGGGCGGCACATGTGCGGCAGATTCCAATGCAGCATCAATCTCTGCCGAGGCTAAAATCGGCAGCAGCAAGAGCAATGCGATTAGCGAATTCAGCCTCATGGATCGCACCTCAGCCAGAAACCGTCCAAGGGAGTCGAAGGTCGGGTTAACTCAAGGTCTACTTTCAAGGCGTCAGGTGGGTGGTGCTCCACGATGACCAGGTTGGGTTGATTACCGGCAAAAGAAACCGCATAATCGCCCTTACCCAGATCAATAGACGCCGCACCCAGGCTGTCCGTCGTTATCTTCGCCAGGGGACGCAGTGAACCGAAATTAAAGATACTTATCACCACGTCGCGTTCAGCGACAGGATTCCCGGATTCCATCAGCGTGACATTCAACGGCGCCACTGTTGTATAGTTGGCGGTGACATTCAGGAGGCTGTGACGCTCGCTCTTTCGATAAAGAATTTCACCACTGGCAGCCGCCCCCTGTTTTGATGCGATCACCAGGGCGGCGCGCTTGACAGGCTCGCTGAACCATGCTTCATTTAGGCGGTCGCGCGGTTCGCAGGCGCCGGTGTACTTCCAACCGTCGGGCGTCCAGACTTCCGTCCAGGCGTGGTTGTTGTCCTGATATGGCCACCAGGGCGTCCACGCTTCTCGAGCGGGAATGCAGAGCGCCCGGCAGGCGTCAGAGAAGAAGATCATCATCTCTTCGCAACGGCCATAGCCCGATTTCAGCGTCTCAAAGGGGCCCTGGTCGCGCGATTGCGTGGATTGGAAGCGCACTTTGGAACCGCAATAACGGTTGACCGCGACAGTCGCACCCTCCACCGTCGTGCAATCTTTAACCAGAGGCAGCAGTTCAGCAATGAAAAACGGGCGGAAATCTTCCAGGGGTTCCTGGGATACCCGTAAGGGCAACACGTAGTCTTGGAAAATATTCTCAGGAATGGCGGCGGCATAAGGCAGAATTCTCCGCAAAGAATCTGCGAGGATGACCGTACGGGACAGCAGTTCCGGTGAGCAGAAGGCAAGATCCACCGTAGGCATGCGCTCAAGCAACAAGGCGACATAAGGATGCAGAGATTGCGGAGTTCGTTCAAACGCTTCTTCAAGCTGAACGCTGTTGTTCCCGGCTTGTGACAAACGCGCAGCCAGGGACTGGTGGCTCTCTTCGGGTAGTGTATTATGCCAGAGGGGTGGTGGGCGGAGGAGGGAGCAGGAGGCGAATAAAAACGTAAATACCAGCAATAGGACTGTGCGGTGCATAATTAACTCAAAATGATTTTTCTTCTGGCTTCTTCTCTTATTTCTTCTTCCACTTCGTCCCACCCGGCGTATCTTGCAGTACGATTCCCTCCGCATCCAACTGTTTGCGGATGGCATCGGAGCGCGCGAAGTCTTTTGCGGCGCGGGCGGCGTTGCGTGCGGCGATCAAGCCTTCGATGCGCGCGGCATCTATGGCGGGAGCGATGTCCGGTTCCAGTACGCCCAGCACTCGATCCCAGGAAACCAATTTGTCGTCAATAACCTGCGCATCCGAAGTCGTAACTTCCCCGGCAGCCAACATGCGGTTGGCTTCCTTGATTAACCCAAATAGTGCTCCCAAGGCGCCGGAAATGTCCAGGTCATTCCCCAGAGCGGTGCGAAAGGATCTTTCGGACTTATCCAGCATTTCACCAACTTCGCGGCTCTGAATATCGCCGGCGGCAGCGTGCTTTTTTAATTCATTCAGTTTGGAGCGGAACTCGTCTATTCGCTCCAGAGCGCTGCGAGCGGACTCGAAGCTCTCAGCGTTGCCAGTGGAAGGATCATAGACTAAATTCAGCGGCGTCCGGTAATGAGCCGAAAGCAGGAAATAGCGCACCACCCGGGGTGAAAATCCAACTTGGGTTATATCGCGCAGGGTGTAGAAGTTGTGCAAAGACTTGGACATCTTCTCGCCATTGATTACCAGGTGCGCGCAGTGTAGCCAGGTATTGACGAACTTGCCACCGTAACCGCACACCGACTGGGCGATCTCATTCTCGTGATGGGGGAAGATGTTGTCCACGCCGCCGGTGTGAATATCAAAGTGAGACCCCAGGTATTTGTGCGACATGGCCGAGCATTCGATGTGCCATCCGGGTCGCCCTTTACCTAAGGGAGTTTCCCAGAAAACACCGCCATCCTCGGGCGTCCAGGCTTTCCAGAGGGCGAAGTCGCGCACGTCCTCTTTCTCGTACTCGTCGGAGTCTACTCTCGCTCCCGCCAGCAATCCTTCAGCCTTAACGTTGGCCAGCCGGCCATAATCCGGAAAGCTGCTGATGCGAAAATAAAGAGAGCCTTCGGATTCATACGTGTGCCCCTTCTCGATCAGTTTTTGGATCAGTTCGACCATCTCGGGAACATGATCCGTGGCGGCGGGATAGACTTCGGCGTGTTCAATGCGCAATGCATCTCGATCCTGGAAGAAGGCGTCTTTATAGGTGCGAGTGTAATCGTTCAAGGAAAGCCCCTGCGCGCGGCTTTTACGGATGGTCTTGTCATCCACATCGGTCAGGTTCATAACCTGAGTGACAGTGAAACTAAAATACTTCAGAGTGCGGCGCAATAAGTCTTCAAAGACGTAAGCGCGAAAGTTCCCGATATGGGCGAAATCATGCACAGTAGGGCCGCAAGTGTACATGGCAACCTGGCCAGGAGACTGGGACGAAAAATCCTCCCGCTGGTTCGTTAGCGTATTGTAAAATCGGAGTGTCATCAATTTCGGGTCATTGTCCGTTGGTTGAACCGTTCTCATGAGCTTGCGGTTGCCGGGGCGTGCGTAGAATCGGAGGAGGATATTTCTCGCCGGAACGATCCGTCATGATCAAGTAAAAGCGCCGCCCATAAGACCAGGTAGATACAGCCAGGAAAGTCAAGGACAGCCAGAGCAGAAAATGATTCAAATTGGGCGTCAACCAGGCAAGCCAGGCCGGAGCATTCTGGACTTCCAGGATATAAACGATCAGCGTTGCGGCTAATAAGGTTGAAGTCGTCTTACCCCAGATATTGGACATGAGGACGATGCCATTGCGCCGGTACACGATGGCGCAAGTGCCCACCACGGCAATGTCACGAAGAACGACAGTCAGCAGGAACCACAAGGGCAGCGGATGCACCCGTGCCGGTGTGGTCAAGTACCAGGTTATTGCGATCAGGCAGATCTTGTCCGCGATGGGATCCAGCACTTTCCCCAGCTCGCTGATTTGCCCCATGCGACGCGCCAGAAAACCGTCCAGAAAATCGGAGATCACCGCCAGCGTCACAAAGAACAAGGCCCACGCATTGCCGGACATGGAGTTTTTGCTGAGAGCCTGCAGGATGGGAATCAACAACAGGACTCGCGATAGACTCAAGAAATTTGAGGGTGTAAGAGCTTTTCCCTGTAACATGGGTATTTCCCTCCAGCTTTCTCTACAGAAAACTGCGAGCGATATCCAACAAAAGTTTGGGGTGATGCGCTAAAGTAGTACGGATGACGCTCTGCAAGGTGCGTTTGTCGTCCGGCAATCGGTTCAGGATGTCAGCGGCCTGATTGAATACCTGATCAGTCAGCCTGCTCACGGCTTCTTTCAACCGGTAATATCGGCGTTGCTCATCGCCAAAGCGTTCCTCCCACCGATGCGTATAGCCCGCCAATGCTTTTTCCGACCAATCGCCGGTCCGCTGACATTCGCCGGCGATCTCTCCGGCCAATTTCCCGGCGGACATGGCATTGATGATGCCTCCCCCGGTCAGCGGATTGGAATGCGCTGCGGCATCTCCAGCCAATAGAAAGCCCGGCCCATGAATCTGTTTAAAGGGTTTGGCACAGGGAACACCCCCAGCAACGCAGGCTAATACCGCCGCCTGGGGAAACTGTTTCTCCACGAAGCGATCCAACCATTGTTTGGCGCTAAGTCCGTTGGTCAGCGCAGCATTCAGACCGATGCCTACATTGGCGATATCCGGGCCTTTGGGGAACACCCAGGCGTAACCGCCTGGCGCCACCTGTTGACCGAAGTAGCAAGTCACGTAATCCGAGTCCAAATCCAGACCGCCTAACAGGACTTGATAGCAGGTCTCGAAATCCTTGGGAGCAAACCAGGTGCGCATCCCGGCCCAACGTCCGACGCGAGACTCAACTCCATCGGCGCCTATGACCAGCCGCGAGTCAATGTCAATTTCACGGTCGGAAAGTTTAACCTTAACACCAGTTACCTGACTATCCCGTTTTTTCAAGCCGAAGACATAGGCCTGAGTGAGTAGGGTGGCTCCGGCCTGCGCCGCCTTGCGACCCAATTCCTGGTCGAACAAGCGGCGGTTCAGGATATAGCCAACTTCTTCCGTGTGGATTTTGGCTTCCTGACCGTTGGGCGCTACCAGTTTCACATGACGCAAGGTGTGCGCGATCCAACGGGGATCAGGTTCAATGAACTGATGTAACGACTTGCAACCTACACCTTCGGCGCAGCGCACGGGAATGCCCAGATCGCGATCTTTCTCCAGCAGCAGAACCGATACGCCGTTCTGAGCTGCTTCCCGAGCCGCCATAGTCCCCGCAGGCCCGCCACCCACCACGATCACATCATAGTGCTCACGGATCATGCCGTCACTCCCGTCAGAGCAGCGGTGGGGCAAGCTTGAGGGCAATGGCCGCACAAAATGCATGCAGTCATATTGATGGACAGCCTTGTCTCTTCCAAATCGAGACAGTCAACCGGACAAACAGCGACGCAACAACCACAGAAATCGCAGAGTTCCGGGGTAAAATTAAGATCGGAGAGTTTTGGAGGTTTGGCGGAGACTTGCGACATCTTGGACATCGAATGAGTGCATTATTTCCGAGGTCGGATTTTCCGACCTGAATGAAGGATATTCCATACCCAACCGCTGCCGATGATACCAGCGGGCAAAGGGGTAATAGGCGGCTATCAGCAGCAGGAAGGGGAGCCAGGTTGTCCCCACCGCAACGGCCAAACTGAAAACTGACACTTTTACCGCCGTCTGGGCTGCTTCAGAGGAACGTCTCAGGCTGAAACGCAGGTAAAACGGTAATGATACGCAGGCTGCGGCTAAAAGCACATAATCATGCAACCAGAACGATAGACCGACGGATACCACTACCAGCAGGACGGCGCAAACCCCCGTCGCCATTATTCCAAACACAACCGGAAAAGTGCGCGCACCGCTCGCGCGATCACCTTCCAGATCAGGAACATGAGTCAGCAAGGTGGCGGCTGATCCGGCCGCCAGATAGGGCAAAACCGTCATCATTAACGGTTGGTAGTCCGCTCCGGCTGCTCGAGCTCCAATCAGGAACAAGGCCACTCCACCGCCTGTGCAAGCTGCTACTCCCAGGATCGGGCGTGCCTTGAATCGGAAGGGTCGAAAATTATAGAGCACACCGGCGATGAGAAAAAACAACGCCAGCAATCCGGATAATTCCCACCCCACCCACAGACAGCCGAGTACCGCTGCCAAAGTTAAAAGGGTTAATTCCAGACGCAACATGCGCGTGGAGACTAATCCCTCCCAGAGCGGTAGGAGCTTGGAATTCCGGCGGTCTTCACGGTGGTCGGTCAACTGGTTCAGCAGGAAGGCGGCGCCGGAAACTACGGCCAGCCAAAGTAGATAAAGCTCCGGCCCGGTCGGTGGATTATGACCCTGGCGATAACCCACTAGAAAAGCCGTCCAGGCTGGGAAGAAAAGCGTTGGCCTCAGGATGAAGAAGGCGTCAAACCATGCGGGGTTCGGGCGCAATATCTACCCTTCGCTTCATTCGGTTTTTTTGAAATCAAGCTCCAGGATGTTGGACCCGTGTTCGTGCAGGAACTTGTCGTAAGCTTCATCTACCTTGATGGGGTATTCCCCCGTGAAACAGCAAGTGCAGTATCCGCAACGACCCTTGGGGACAGCTTCCAGCAGTCCTTCGATGGACAGGTATTCCAACGAATCCACATCCAGGAAATCGCGGATTTGCTCCACCTCGTTATAGGCGGCGATCAACTCCTGGCGCGTGCCGAAATCCATACCGAACAAACAGGGATACCGAACCGGCGGGGAACTGATGCGCAAGTGAACTTCGGAGGCGCCGGCTTTGCGAATCAGGCGCGTCAGCTTCTTGATGGTCGTGCCCCGCACGATGGAATCATCTACCACGACGACCCGTTTACCGCGCAACACCCCGCCTACGGTATTGAATTTTATGCGGACATTGAAATCGCGCATAGCGGGAATGGGATGGATAAAAGTGCGCCCGATATAATGGTTGCGAATCAGACCCAACTCGAACGGTAAATTGGCCGCATGAGCGTATCCCAGAGCAGCAGTATTGGAAGAGTCAGGAACTGAAATCACGATATCAGCCGAAGACGCCGGCTTTTCTTGAGCCAGTTGCTTGCCGATCTTGCGTCTGGTTTTATCCACATATTCGCCGAATATTCGGCTATCAGGTCGGGAAAAATAGATAAATTCAAATACACACTGAGTGACGCGATCAGCTGCCGGTAGGAAATAACTGCGATGTCCGGTAGCGTCAATTTCGATGATTTCACCGGGTTCCACGTCGCGTACGTAGTCGGCGTCAATCAGATCCAACGCACAGGATTCACTGGCTACGACGATAGCGCCCTGTTTGTGGCCGAGACAGAGCGGGCGAAAACCGCGTGGGTCGCGCACCGCCACGATGCGATCCTTGGCCAAAAATACCAGCGAGTAGGCGCCTTCCACCTGGCGCAATGCTTCCTGCATTTGATTGATCAGCCCTTTCTGGCGAGACCGGGCGATAAGGTGCAGGATAACCTCACTGTCCGAAGTGCTCTGAAAGATGCTGCCTTCGGCTTCCAAGCGGCGGCGCAGTGTCAGGGAATTGACCAGATTGCCGTTGTGCGCCACGGCCAGCGGCCCGCCGTGATAGTTGATGGCCAGTGGCTGGGCATTGACGATTGAATTGGAACCAGTAGTGGAATAGCGATTGTGACCAATGGCAATAGAGCCTTTTAAACCGAGAAATGTTTTTGGATTGGAAAATACATCGGCCACGAGTCCCAACCCCACATGGCGATAGGTCCGATCGCCGTCGGAACTGACGATGCCAGCCGATTCCTGGCCGCGGTGCTGCAGAGAGTACAACCCCAAGTAGGTCAGTTCGGCGGCTCGCGGGTGGCCCAGAATGCCGAATATACCGCAGTATTCTTTTATTTGAGGGGGAAATTTCATGTGTCGTGGGGTGTATTCCAATTAACTAAAATCATCCCGCTCCCAGACGATAATTAAACTCCAAATCTTACCCTTTTATCCAGACCACCAAGAAATCCATCGCAGGTGGCTATATCTAAATTTACGAATTCTAAAAGGTTTCTCAAACGAAAATAAGCAGAAATTTGCGCGGCGCGGCAGACCTCTAAGGAGCGGCTTCGATGACAATGGGATTGGAATATATGAATGCGCGGCGTCCGCGGTGCACTTCGACCCGATAGACGCCCGGCTGCGCGCTACGGTAGGGGATGGCCGATTCGCGTCGTTTCCAAACGGGTTGGCTGTCCATCATGATCACTGCCGTGTCATCTTCCTGTGGGGTTTTAAGGTGGAACTGCAGGTCCACCCCCTGGGGGACGCGATCTCCAGGCAAATAAACGGCGCCGGAACTGAAATCCTCAGCCCAGAAACGGAAGCCCCGCGCCTCACCGACAAAACGATTTGAGATAAAAACCCGGCCGGCACGCAACGCCGTAAAAAGCTGTTTCAAGGCTCCTTTAGGGTCCGCAGTCTGAAGCGGTTCGGTTAGCAGCAGGTGAGTTAGGATGGATCGAAACTGCACCTTGTAAGGAAATATGGTGACGCCGACGTTGGAAAACAGGGGATAAAAATGGGCGTGAGCGTCTACGCCGCCGGTGCCGACGACGCGGCGTTTTAAATTCAAACGATCCCAAAGTTCCAGAGTCCAGGGCGTGGGGGCGACCAGGGAGCGGCGGGGGTTGAGATACATCCAGAATTTGTTCCAACGAGTCAATCGTTCCATCCATTCCGAGAGCTGGTTCCAGATTTCCAACGCATGGAATTCCTCGGTTTCCCACGCCGTCCAGGGGTAGGGGGGAAATTCCGGCAGACTGTTGCGGCGTTCATCCGGGTGGGCGATGACGGCAAACCCACCCTTATTCACCACCCGGTGGACATATTCGATTGGCGGAATACCCCATTCCACCTCCTCCTCCAACTCGAAGGCCAGCAGGTGGTTTTGATTGGCTTGGTCGTTGATTTCGTAGCCGATGCCCACCAAGGTTTCGCCGTAAAAGCCTTCACGCCCCTGACGTTTGGGAGTCAGAGTGCGATGGTCGGAAAAAAGCAAAAATTCCAACCCTAATTCCTGCCCGGCCTGGATGACTTCGCGGTAGTGGCCGGAGCCATCGGAGAAGACTGTGTGGATGTGAATGGCGCCGACTTTTTCGTATAGTGGGATCATATTTCGGGTTTCAATAAATCGTTTTAGCCGCCAATCCACCCACCAGCGCGCCAACGGCATCTGCGGTGAAATCCTTCCAACTGGGAGTGCCGGGATGGATCATATCCCAGATCTCCTTGGTGATTCCTAAAGCGAGGGTTCCACCGATGGCGCTAAGAAGTGAGGCCTCGGAATCGAGGTGCCCCGCAGTTAGCCCGAAGTAGGCGGAACTGCTGAGCATCAAGCTAACGAGAAAGTGGTTGGCTTTATCCTGACCAAACCAGGAATCTCTCGGCCAGAATTTTGCGGGTTGCCAGCGTTGAAGAGAATCCGCCAACAGAACCGGTTCTGTGCTGTTGACTTGGAACAGCTCCTGTTTCAGAGCCGCACATGAGGGCACTGCAAAGAGGAGAATAACGACCACACAAGCTGTGGTCTTCATCTAAAACCCCAGCTCAGCAGACACCTCTCGCATCCCCTCAATACCCAGTTGCAGGAATTCTTCCAGTGAAAGACCCAACTCTGCGCAAGTGAGAATCTGGTCGCGGTCGGCGCCGGCAGCAAAGCGTTTCTCTTTGAAGCGGCGGAGAATAAAGGCAGGATCAAGCAATGCCAGTTTCTTCTGCGGGTGCATGAGCACTCCGGCAACGATCAATCCGGTGAGTGGATCCGCAGCATAAAGCGCCTTATCCATCCGGGATTCGGCGGGGATGTGGCCGGTGTGCGCGATTATAGCGTGGATGGTTTCAGGCAAAATTTGATTATCCTTCAGGATCTCCGCCGTGCGGAAGCCATGGCGGGGGAAATCGTTTACGGTTTCCTGGTAGTCCAGATCATGCAGCAGGCCGGCTATTCCCCAGATCATCTCATCTTCACCGAAGTGGCGCGCCAACCGCTTCATGACACCTTCCACAGCGATCATATGCTTGACAAGATTGCGGTTGGGTATGTGCTGTTGGATTAGGGTTAGAGCTTCAGGTCGCGTCATCATCTAAGATTCCATTGCAGGGTTAATCCGGTCGTTTTCTGTCCAGGAAAATACGCCGGCGTCAAGGATAGATCCGGGGTGATATTCCAATCGCGCAAATGACAATCCACATAAGCATCAGCGGAACTTAATAGAATCAGCCCTACCGACCACCAGACTAGGCGGTTACGGTCATTTTTATAGAAATCCGCAAAGCTGGTTTCCCCGCGAGCCTCATAAAACTTGTACCGTTCGTGCTGAGTAAACACGCTAAAAGCCAGGCCGGTCTGAGCGGCGAAAACGATGGCGGCCTTCCAGGGCTTGCCATTGGTAAGCTGCCCCCAGCCGGGAAACACCACCGAATGCCAGACCGCGCGCATTGGGACGGTTTCGCGCTTTTCGGCGATGGCATACCAGGCGTCCGCAGCGGTGAAGATAGCGCCCAAACCATACCACGTCATCAAACCCCGGGCGTTATCCCGATCATAGAGGCGACCGGGCTGATCGAGTGCAGCGCGCTGATCTTCGTGATTCCAAAAGCTAATCGCCTGATAGACCATAATGCCTTCGGCCGCCAGGAACAGACTTCCGCGCAGCCACTCACCTTGAGCCAGTTGCCCAGATCCCGGCAAAGCAGTGGACATTAGCGCTCGCCCCCAACTGGTCTGGAAAAA
The DNA here is from genome assembly GCA_020051775.1 of Calditrichota bacterium. Taxonomy (GTDB): domain Bacteria; phylum Electryoneota; class B3-LCP; order B3-LCP; family B3-LCP; genus JAGVQJ01. Next base: position 24,385 of record JAGVQJ010000174.1, read on the forward strand.
GGGCTGGGTGGGGGTGGGTATCTGGTTCAATGTGTCCTGGGCTTGCGCTGATAAGGCAAAGCCAATCAGGATTGCGTATACGGATTTTAACCTCACCCGACCAACGCGACGGCTTCGATTTCCACCAGGGCGCCTTTGGGCAGCTTAGCCACCTGAACGGTGGACCGGGCCGGAGCGCTGTCACTGAAGTAGTGAACATAGACTTCGTTCATCACCGTAAAATCGTCCATGTTCTGCAGGAAAACCGTGGTTTTAACTACCGTCTTCAGCGAAGATCCGGCGGCTTCCAAGACAGCTTGCAGGTTTTTGAGAACCTGATGAGTCTGTTCGGAGATGCCGCCCGGAACCATGTTACCGGCGGTGTCCAGCGGGATCTGTCCCGCGGTGAAGATCAGCGTGCCACCGGCGACTACGCCCTGATTGTAGGGCCCGATAGCGGCGGGAGCCTTATCAGTTTTAATGATGTGACGCATGGAAACCTCTATATTGACAAATGGGAAATGACAAATGACAATGACCAAGGAATGAACCCATCAAAGCAAAATATCCTTAGCCGTGTTCTTAACCCGTTACGGCGACGATTTTTTCTGTTCTTCATCCGGTGGCAACTCCGTGAACTGGGCATCCACAATTTCTGCGCCATCCAACGGATGGGATATCTGCGGTTTAGCTTCTCCCTGAATGCGGGGGGAATCTTCGCGCCACCATGATTTTACCAGCCTTACCACCAGGTAGAGCAGGCATAGTAACAGGAAAAATCGCAGAATCATGCCCATAGGAGCTTTACGGTAAATCGGGATTGAAGAAGACCATGCCACCAGGATGGCGATCAATCTGCTGGATCAGCGTGTCCAGGTCCTGCGCCCTATGCACGAAATCCAGCTTGGAGGAATTGACGACCAGCAGGGGACAATCCTGAAAATGGAAGAAGAAATGGTTGTACGCTTCGGCCAGTGAGGCAATGTATTCTTCAGTGATTAATCGTTCGTAAGGTCGGCCACGCTGGCGAATGTTCTGCATTAGCCGAGGTTGTGAAGATTGCAGGTAAACGACCAGGTCGGGCCGGGTGACGGTTTTCTCCATCGTTACGAAAATGCGCTCATACAGTTGGAGCTCTCGATCCGTCAAGTTCAAATAAGCGAAAATCTTGTCCTTGGCGAAGATGTAATCGGACACGGTTTGGGGATGGAAGACGTCCTGCTGGAGAAGGTCCTGTTGCTGTTGAAAGCGCGATAGCAAGAAGAATAGCTGCGTCTGAAAAGAGTAGCGCGCCGGATCCTTGTAGAAATCTTCCAGGAAGGGATTTTCGTCGTGTTTTTCCAGAAGCAGACGCGCATCCAGGCGGTCGGCGAGGAGGCGGGCCAGGCTGGTCTTCCCCACTCCGATGACGCCTTCGATGGCCAAATGATGGACGTCTTTCAGCGACAAGAAAACCTCACGGTGAAGCGCTGAAGCTTAAATATAACCAAATTTTTATCTGTCGTTACAAAAGCTTTCCCCAGAACTGTGCTTTCCCCCGATCCGGGCAAGCCTTGAGCATTTGTTCCACGGTTAAACCCAGCCCTGGATGGATTAGATCCGGGGCGACTTCGCACAAGGGAACCAGAACAAAACGACGCACCGATAGGCTTGGATGAGGGATCACCAGGGAATCGGTCTGATGGATCAATCGCCCCCAAAAGAGCAGGTCCAAATCTAAAACACGTGCACTCCATTTCGGAGCGTTCATTTCGCGCCCGGCAGTGGTTTCAATCGCTTTTAACTCAGTCAGAAATGCCAACGGATCTACGATGTCTGTCATCAGCGCACAAACGGCATTCAGGAAGGGAGGTTGATCCTGCACATCCCAGGGTTCGGTCTCGTAGACGTTGGAAAAACGCAGGATCGTCCCCAGGCGCGCCAGCCCTTCCATGCCAAATTGCAGCCAACCCAAACGATCCCCCAGGTTGGACCCCATCCCAATCCAAATTTCAGGGGACACGCGTGACTTCCACTTCCATGATGCCCTGAGTGGCTCCGGCCAACGGCGGGAACATTTTGCGCACCCGCACCGTTGCGGAGCCGACCTTATCCATACGTGCCAAATGCCTGGCAATGCGGTCTGCCAGCGTTTCCAGAAGGTGGCAGGGTTCACCTTCCATTTCGCTGCGAACCGCTTCCCATACCTGCGCCAAGTCCACCGTCAGGTCAATGCGATCCACTTCCGCAGCGCGGGAAATGTCAAGCACTAAATCCACGTCCACTTCGAAGCGATTGCCCAGCTCGCGTTCAAAGGGCAGATGCCCGTGGCGTCCCCAGAAGATGAGACCGGATAAGCGCACGTGGTCGGAATGTGGTGGCATGGTTCATTCCTATCGCAAAAACAACACTAAAGGGAATCTATTTCAAATACAAGATCTTGCGGATATCGGTCTTATCGCCATGCTGAAAACGCAGCAGGTAGAGACCGGTTGCCTGATGAGCAGGCGCCAACCACGCAAGGCGATGCAATCCCTGGGCAAGCAGGCCCGAATGCAGGTTGGCCACCTGGCGGCCGGCTATGTCCCAGAGCGAAAGTTGGATCTCTTGCGACTGCGGCAGATCCAGCAGGATCGCCAGTTGGGAATTGAAAGGATTGGGATAAGCCTGGATCAATGAAAAGCGGTGCGGCGTCGGATCAGGCAGCACGGCCACGGTGGTGTCGGCGGTCAGAATTTGCACGTCATCGAACCGCCAGCCCTGTTCCTGCAGACTGCCATCGGTGGACAACAGCCAGCGCAGGCGCACGTTGTTCTGGCCGCAATAGGGATTCAGGTTGCCATAGGCCGTCTCCCAGCCAGTGTCCTGGAGATCAAATGGGCCGCAGAGCGTCTGCCATGAACCGCCATTATCCTCGCTGACCTGTACGACGGCGCTGTCATAGCCCGGTTCGAGGTAGTACCAGTGCTGGAATTTTAAGGCGGCGGTGTGGGCATTGGACAAATCCAATGGCGCAGATTTTTCCAGCCATGTCATCGTGTTGGCCACATATTCCGTGTCCGGCCAATCGGAGGCTACCCAGCCGCCGGGCCAGAGAGAATCTGCGAGTTCGGTCCCCCAATGATCGGGTGTGCCGCCATGATTCCAATTATTCAGCCCGGATTCAAAGCTGTCCTGATAGAGAACCTGAGCAGGCGAAAGCTGGAAGGGGATCCAGCGATCCTGGTCGAGGTTCAGCGAATCAAAACGAACGACATAGCCGGGGCTGTCAAAGATCAGTTGGTAGGCTCCTTCCGGCAGGGATTTCCAGAACAAACCATCGGCTGCGATGAGCACCGTATCGGCTACGTCCTCACCGTTGAGGTACATAAAGCTGGGGAGGGGGCTCATCATTATATTACTAACCTGCCCGGCGAAAATATGCGCGGGTTTGGATTGCAGGGTGAAATTGAGATTCACGGCGCCGCCGGTGCTGGCGAATATGGAATTTTGCTGAGGATAATACCCGCGCAGATTGGCACGCACAGTATACGTTCCCGAAATGACATAACGCCGATAACGGCCGAAACTGTTGCATAACCGTGGCGCTAACAACGGACCATCTTGTTCCAGAATCGTCACCTCGGCGAGAAGGGGATTCCCCGAGGCGTCGGTCACCTTGCCAGTGATCTGCGCCTTGTACGTGCTCGGGCCATATCCGGAGGCGCGATTAAGCACCCAGAAGGCGCCGTTCAAATTATCCTTGACGACGTCTATCGCAATAGGTTGCGGCGGTTGAAGGACGGCGTTGCCGCACTCGATAAGCATGGCGATAGTGCCGTACTGAGCGTAGTAGGCATCATGCTGCTGGCCGCGCGGTTCCTTGCTATCGTAAGGGAGGTAATACGAAAATTGCGACCCAGGCTGCGTGGGGATTGAGTTGGCGACATTTTCGCCGGTATGCGATAGAACTGAATAGTCGGGAGGATATTTCCCGGATTCATCCCAATTCCAGGGGAAAAAGACCTTCTCGGAGTTGTTGCCGGTGCGGGAGCTGTGCCAGACGATGGAAAAGGCGAAAATTTTCTGCCCGCCCAGAGTCCATAAGGCCTGGGTTTCAGATTCGGATAACGGCGCAAATCCGCGGAAGTAATCGTACGATTCATCTCCACCGGGTATCAAGTAGCTGTCGCCGTGAATCCAGTTCAAGGGGAAGTTGCGGTTGATGTCCACACCGTCGGAATCACCGCCGGTGCCGGAGTGGAAATCGAAGATGCCGTTCAGGTTGCAATCGCGCTTGTTCTTCCGGTAGGAATCATCCAGGGTATCCGCCATCACCACCTGATGACCTTCTGGATTGGCGGTGGGAATACACCAGATTTCCAGTGTATCCAACCAGATTTTGTACGGGTTCATCATGCGCTTGGTCAACAGGGAGTCCATCAGCGACATGACCACCTCTACACCCAGGATCTCCTCGGCGTGGACCTGTCCCACAAAGAGCACTTTGGCTTTATCGGCTTCAGTTTGGGGGTGATCAGTCAGCTTCACTGCCAAAATAGGCAGGTGATCCAATTGGGAGTACCCCACAGTATATACCGCGACAGTGTCGGGATACATCTGTTGCCACGCGTAGATCTGATCGTTTATCTCCGCCAGGGTGTGGTAGTAAGGATCAATGGCCGGTAATCTGGTGGCAAAAAGTCCTGTCAGCAGCAACGCCAGCAGTGCAAGTCTGCTTTTCATCTGGATTCCTCCCGCAGTAAGTTCTGCTAAAAGATACGAAATTAAGGCGGGAAAGTCAAGAACCGAGAACAGGAAATAGGGAAAGAAACTGGAAACTGATCCCCCTTGATAAGGGGGAGACAAAAAACCGGCCTGCGGAGCATATCACAGGCCGGTAAGGTGCCACCCCCCAGAATTGAACTGGGCACACCCGCCTTTTCAGGGCGGTGCTCTACCAACTGAGCTAGAGTGGCATCATTAATGCTAAAACCTAAAGATACGATAAATTTCCGCCCGAGTCAAGTATTTTTTTAGATCAGAAGGTTAAAGTCTCCTTAAATCTGGGTCCGGGTAAGCGCATGTCATCTTGACGCAAAGTCAAGCCCAAAGTGTCGAAATGTTCCAGCAGGGTCACGGTTGACCGGCGGGGGCAACCCAGCGCGTCGCGTAATTGGCCGACAGTGCGGCCCGGGCCCTCTGCGAGCTCTGAATGGATAATATTCCAGGCCTCGCGCAGGGATTCCACTGTCCAGAGAGATCCATCTTCCAGACGAGCGATCCGGCTGCGCAGGGTCAAAGTGTTGACTAATTGGTTGAATTCCGTTTCTGTGGCATGTAGCTTTCGCGCTAAGTTTTCTGGAGACGGCGGATTCAGTTCAGCAACCTTCAGCAGTGCAAGAAACTTTTCCGTCAGATTCTCTAATCTTGGGTCAAGTTGAAGGGAATGACCGGGGCGGCGCAGGTAACCTTTTTCCAGGATAATATCGCCGCCGACTAACAGAGCTTCCAAAGCGAGTTCTGCAAGGTCTCCCCTGCCCCCCGAGGGGTTCGGTGTAGCCAATTCGCTGATCAGATGCGCGCGGGTAACGCCCAATTGGTCGGGATGGCGATAATGATACTCATCCAGACGATCCAGAGCCATCCGTCGCACTTCCTTTATGACCGCAACTGAAACCAACAGAGAGCTATCTCCTACGCCAACCCTGACTATTTCATCAGCAGATTCCAATTGCTTGATCATCGCCTCAAGTGCCGGTGATTGTACTGAGACAAATGCAATGGCCTGGTTCCAGGATAACCCGGCAGGGCCAGCGGCAGCGACCTTCAACTTCAACGCTTGAAGGTCATCGGCCTCGGATAAGTCATTTAGATACGCTAAAGCCTCGGGCGCAGCGCGTTGCAAGCGGGAAGTCAGTGGGTCCAGGATTATCCCTCCACCCAGCGTTTCCAAAGGAGAATAGCGCCGGATGACGAACCGATCTCCCCGAACTGCGATCGTTTTGGTCTCCAAGATGATCTGTGCGAAAGCCCCACCACCGGGTTCCACTTTCTCGCATCCGAAGAGTACCACGCGGGCGAGCACTTCGGCGGCTCCCATGTGAACATGTACTCGATCGCGGTTTTTTAAGGTGGAGGCATCGGGCAGGGTGTTCAGGCGCACGCTGAGCAGATCGGTGGGAATGAACGTATGGGGCGCGCAGATCCAATCGCCGCGCTGTATATTGCCGGGATCTCCTCCGGTCAGGTTCAGAGCAGCACGCTGTCCAACGCCAACCTTTGGTTGGGCAATACCCTGGCTTTGCAAACCACGCACGCGGACTTCCATGCCGGAAGGCATCACTTGAAGTTTGTCGCCGATATGAACTGAACCACTCAGGATCGTTCCGGCAGCGACTGTGCCATGCCCTTTAAGACTGAATGAGCGATCCACCGGCATCCTGAAGACGCCGCTATCGGCTCGCGCGAGGGTTTCATCGGCGGTTTTCAGCAGCGCCAGTTTTAACTCTTCGAGGCCTTCACCGGACAAAGAATCGCATCGAAAAATACGAGCAAACTCCTTATATTCATCCGGGAGAAGAGCGGCCACATCACTGGCAACCAAATCCACCCAAGTCTGATCTACGCCCGAAATCTTGGTCAACACGACGAATATGCGAGGTACACCCAGAAATTTCAAGATCGCCAGATGCTCGCGCGTCTGCGGCATCACGCCGTCATCAGCCGCCACAACCAGAAGGCCCAAATCCACCGTACTGACACCGGCAGCCATGGTTTTAACGAAGCGTTCATGGCCGGGGACGTCAATAATGGCGATTCTGTCGCCCAGATGCGCGAAACCCAACTCAATAGTAATGCCGCGGCGCTTCTCTTCTTGCAGGCGATCGGTATCAATGCCGGTGAGAGCTTTCACCAACGAAGTCTTGCCGTGGTCAATATGACCAGCGGTGGCGACGACCAAGTAGTGTGGATTAGAATTTAGGCTCAACTCTACCTGCCCAGCGCTGACCTTTTAATATCCCCCAGGGCCGTCCTGTCAGTTTCCAACCCACGAAAGGGGAATTGACCGATTTGCTGTAGAATCGCGTTTTGTCAACCTGCCATTCTTCATCGGGGTGGAAGACGGTCAATTCTACGGGCGCGCCTTCCTTCAGCGCGGGAATCGGCAAACCGACAATGGCGCGAGGCCCGTGACAGAATCGGCGCACCATCTCGAAAGGATCGAGCAATCCTTTTCCGACTCCGTGATCCCATAAGAGTGCTACAGCCGTTTCCAAACCCAGCGCCCCAAAAGAAGCTTCGTCGTAAGGCACCTCTTTATCTTCGGAAGTGTGGGGAGCATGATCCGTGGCGATTGCGGCAATAACGCCTGATTTTATGGCCTTCCACAAACTTGAAGCGTCCTCGGCTTCGCGCAGGGGCGGCTTCATCTTGGTTGAAGTGTCGTACCCAACGACGGCGCCATCGGTCAACACCAGATGATGAGGCGTAGCCTCACCAGAGACTTTCACACCTCGCGCCTGAGCCGCTTCCAAGGCCGCCAAGGCTCCGCTGGTGGAGACGTGCGCCAAATGCAAACGGCCGCCGGTATATTCAGCCAGCATCAAATCGCGCAGAGTGGCGACGTCTTCGGAAATACGCGGCAAGCCGGGCAAACCCAACCGTGTGGACATCTCACCTTCATGCATCTGCCCACCTTTAGACAGCGTCGGTTCTTCCGCATGGGAAATAATGGGTGCATCCACCAGCAGGCTATATTCCAGAGCACGACGCATCACTTCTGCTGACAGCACCCAGGACCCGTCATCGGAAAAGGCAATGGCTCCGGATTGGCGCAACTCTACCATCTCGGTCAGCTCTTCGCCCTTGCGCCCTCGGGTGATGGCAGCGACCGGGTATACACTCACGGGAAAGAAGGAGGCCTGCTCGATCACCCAACGCACTACCCCGGCCTGATCCAGCGGCGGAGTCGTGTTGGGCATGGCTGCCACGGCAGTGAAACCTCCGGCGGCGGCGGATTCCTGGCCGCTGCGGATAGTCTCAGCGACCTCGTTGCCCGGTTCGCGCAAATGGACATGCAGATCGAAAAATCCAGGGCATATAATGGCGCCGTTCAGATTCCAAGAAAGGGTATTCCCCGATGCTGAAACCGATCCCACGGAGGTAATTATTCCTCTCTCCAATAACAGGTCGCCGACTTGATCCAGATTCAAGGCGGGATCAATCAGGCGGGCATTTTTCAAGCAAAGTCTATCGGGTAAAATATAGCTTTCCATCGAACTTCTCCTTTACATCAGAACTTCAGGGGCAGATAACAACACCAGCACCGCCATACGCACGGCCACGCCATTCGTCACTTGATCCAAAATCACCGAGGCGTCGCTATCCGCAACTGCGCTTTCAATTTCCACACCGCGATTGATCGGCCCGGGATGCAGAATAACCGGAGTCCGCTTAGCCTTTCCCAGGCGTTGCAAGGTGATGCCAAAGGTCAGTGCATACTCGCGGAGAGAGGGCAGCAGCGCAGACTGCTGGCGTTCCAGTTGCAAGCGCAGAACGTTTAACGCATCCGCCCAGGCGATAGCTTCATCCACTTTATAGCTGACTTTGACACCCAAGGCATCAATATTGCGAGGCATCAGAGTCGGCGGCCCGCAGAGCATGACTTCTGCCCCCATGGCTTTCAAACCATAAACGTTGGACATGGCCACGCGGCTATGGGAGATGTCGCCCAGAATCGCCACCCTCAACCCCTTCAAATCGCCGAATTTCTGCCGCAACGTCAACATGTCCAGCAAGGCCTGGGTGGGATGCTCGTGTGCGCCGTCGCCGGCGTTGATGACCACCGAATGCAGACGGTCAGCTAAAAAACCGGGTGCGCCAGGGCTCTGGTGGCGAATTACCACGACTTCCACGCGCATGGCTTCGATATTGCGGGCGGTATCCAACAGGGTTTCGCCCTTGGAAACACTCGACCCGATTTTGGTGAAATTCACCAAATCGGCGGACAGCCGTTTTTCGGCCAGCTCGAAAGAGATACGCGTTCGTGTCGAGGCTTCAAAAAAAAGGTTAACCACGGTGACGCCTCGCAACGTGGGCACCTTCTTGATAGGGCGGTCGAGGATCTCTTTCATGGCTTCCGAGGCATCCAGAATAGTTTTAATCTCTTCGGCAGCCAACCCTTCCAAACCCAACAGATGCCGTGAAGTCAATGGTCTGTTTTTACGTTCATGATCCATTGGACTTGCCCTCCTCCTTGTCCACTCGCTCGACCAGGTAAATGGCGTCCTCGCCGTCATGTTCGGCCATGCGCACGCGCACCTCTTCGCCGATGGAAGTGGGCACATTTTTACCGACAAAGTCCGATTTGATGGGCAGTTCGCGGTGGCCGCGATCCACCAGCACCGCCAGTTGAATTCGGGCGGGCCGACCCAAGTCCATTAAGGCGTCCAGAGCGGCGCGAATGGTGCGACCGGTGTAGAGAACGTCATCTACCAACACAATGTTCTTCTCGTCAATGTCGAAGTCAATGTGAGTGACCTGGATTTGGGGCTGCTTGAGCTTCAGGCGGAAATCATCTCGGTACAAGGTGACATCCAGGACACCAAGCGGCACATCACCGCCGTCAACTTCCTTAATCAATTTCTGCAGCCGTTCGGCGATAAAAACGCCTCGAGTGCGCATCCCCACAATGGCCAGATTCTGGGATCCTCTATTGCGTTCGACGATTTCGTGAGCCAAGCGTGTCAGGGTGCGCCGGATGCCCTCGGCGTCCACCAGCTTGGCTTTCTCTCGAAAATTCACTCTCATGCCCTCCATAAAAGAAATCCCCCCGCGAGCGGGGGGATGACATTTCTGGACTCCCTTACCGATCTCGCCGGACCAGCTTAAAGGGTGGTAGATGCGTAGTCGGGGTCGGGGACGACCCCGACTACGGTTTATGCTTTCCTTCAGGGCAAGATCGCTACACATCTTGCTTGTAGAGGGAAAATGTCCCCGCAAGATCGCTAAGCATCTTGCGTAAAGAGTAGCGCAGCTACTTCACCAGGACCATTTTGCGTGACTGGACAAAACGATCGGTCTTCAACTGGTAGAAGTAGATACCGGAAGCGAACTGATTGGCATCCCAGTTGACCTGGTAAGCGCCGGCATTCAGAGTGCCGTTGACCAGCCTGGCTACTTCCTGGTTCTGCAGGTTGTAAATCGTCAGTTCGACTTTGCCGGCCTGGGGCAGCGCGAAGCGAATTTGTGTGCTGGGATTAAACGGGTTGGGATAATTCTGTTCCAGCACGAATTGCTGCGGCACACTGCTGCCGGGAGTATTGATGACGCCTGCTTCACCGAAGAAGTCCAGGATGTTGTAGAGGATGCCGCGGGAAATCAGGGTGTCGGAGGTAGCTTCCAGAATCCAGGGCAGGAAGACTACTTTGTAAGCGCCTTCGTAGCGGATACCAGCATCTTCAGCGTCAATCTGAGTGAGGAAACAGGTCGTCGCTCCGGTGACCGGGTAAACGAAGTCGTTGTAGTTGGGGCTGGGGTGATTCTCGAACGGGGTCGTGTAATCACCGGAAATGGGATCACCGGCCAGACCGTAATAAAGCGTATCATCGGATTCGCCGGTGCCGGCATTCATGTGCGCATCCGACCAGCCGCCGGCTACTTTCAGGTAATCATACATGAACCAACCGGCTTGAGCGGTAAACTCCTCCCACAAGCCACTGCCGCCGAAAGCTCCACCCAGGTAGTCCGAGCTGGTCAGGAAGAAGTTACCGCCGGAGGTCATATACTGAGCAACGGGATCTGCGGACAGGTCATCCGTATTCAACGGCAGACTACCGGTGTTGGCCGTGCCGGTGAACCAGAGCACTGATGAGTAAATGCTGTGATTCACGACGTCAGAACCGGGATAACCCTGGTCATTAGCGGAACCGGGGCTGATGGTCCAAAGATCATAGCCATAGGGGCCCGCCTGCAAGGCGTTGGTGTAGAACATCTGGCCGGTGGCGTCCGAGGGCGCTCCGTCGTTAACCAGCAGGATGTGCGCTCCACTGGGTTGCAAGTACGTGAACCTGTAACCAGAAGAGCTGGGGGATACGGCGATGTGGCCGGTGTTGTCGTGGGCTTCGACGTAGTAATCAATGATGGTATAGGGTGACTGCGCCGGGATGTCGGCAGTATAGGTCGAGTCGGAGACATGAGTCATCGCTACGACGGTCCAGGTGGGATTATTCATCGTCGTGTAATGCAAATCCGCCACGCTCACCTGACCCTGGCCGCCGCCCTGGGCTTGGTCGTTGATATAAGCCGTGATGGTATAGGGGCCGGGAGCATAAGTATCGGGACGATCGAGCAGGCCGGAAATCATGGGGGGAGGATCGCCGTACATGTTCACTTGGGCGCGAATCATCCAGTCAATGCCGTAGGCGTACCAGCCCGGCTGAGTGGCGTAGAGACCACCTGGGGTGGTCAGGAAGCAGAGGCTGTGATAGGGACGATCATCAGCGGCGTCGCCCAGCAGTGAAGGATAGAAAGGCTGAGCTCCGCCACCAGTCAACACGTACCCAAGGTAGAAGCTACCGGTGCCCACGTCCATTTCATCAGGCGTGAAACCGTAGGTGCTGAAGTTGATGGTTTGCCAACTGCCGCTGTTGTCGAAATCGTACGGAATTTGGCCGGCAATGACGGTGTCCAGGGGCGTAGGGCCGGGGCCGCCGCCTGCTTCATCGTTGTCATAGTACAGCGCTGGGTCGAAGTTCGACACCAGACCCCAGACATAGATTAGACCCGGACCACCCATGTCATTGTTGAA
>JAGVQJ010000068.1 GCA_020051775.1 Calditrichota bacterium
ATAATCCCTTAAAAGTAGGCCCGACGCTCCGCGTGCCGTCGGTTGAGTGGCAGCCGATGCACGCCTTGGTCTCATACAGGCGCTCGCCCCGCACTCCGGAACCTGCTGCCGGTTTGTTCGCTTCCAACCACCCCGCATATTCTTCCATAGGTACTACGCGCACAATTCCGATCATACTGGAATGCTCCAATCCGCAAAATTCAGCGCAGAATAGATCGTAATTTCCGACCTGTGTGGCTGTAAACCACTGCACCGTGTAGCGGTTGGGCAACACGTCGCGTTTGATACGAAAGGCCGGGACGAAAAATGAATGAATGACGTCTCGTGACGACATCAACAGTTTGACAGGCGTCTGCACCGGTACGACCATGGTCTTGACGGAAGTCGCTCCGTTGGGGTAATCGAACGACCACAACCACTCCTGGCCGGTCACCTTGATCTCGATGGCTCCCGCCGGAACGATGCTCTGCTTCATGTAGATTCTGAATCCCCAGGCGAAGATCACCAACACCAGCAGCAGCGGAATGGCCGTCCAGAGGATTTCCAGTGGTAAATGGGCGACGGGCGCTTTTTCCTGCTCAGCCGGCTGGCCGATGCGGCGGCGGTATTTGACAAGGAAGATGCCGATGGCGGTGAAGATCAACACCATGAAAAACAGAGACACGTAGGTGATGAACGCCAGCAGGGCGTCCACCTCCGGCGCAAAGGTCGAAGCGCTGGGGGGTAAAAATATGGTGCCAGTAGTATCCATGCTTTAAACCTGCTTAACGCCGCTCCGCGCCGCCGTGCGACGACTGTATTCCCGCAACCAGAAGATACCCAGGATCAGAGAAAGTATGATAAAGGTAGCCGCTCCGCCCAACTTCATGATGTTGGCGGCCATCGCCACGTACCCCTTAGCGTCGGGATCGTAATGAAAACAGTAGAGCATGATGCGGTCAATGGTGTTGCCCAGTTTCCCTTGCGAGGCCTCCATCAGCGCCAGCCGCAGATCCTTCTCCTTATAGTTAACGCCGTAGAGGTAGCGGGAGATGGCGCCGTCGGGGGTTAGAACGAAAAGCACGGCGGGGTGCGCCCACTGGCCGTTCTCTTCCTGGTAATAGTACATGAATCCCAAGCTATCCGCAAGACGGCGAGAATCTTTCTCGGCGCCGAAGAGAAAATGCCAATTGGCTTTCGCAGCAGTTTCTGCCTCCGATCCCAACAAGGCCACGGTGCGCTCTTTAACCCCGGCAACCAGTTCCAGCGTATCGCGTGGATCGAAGCTGACGGAAATAATATTATATTCCTTCCCCGGCGTCCAGGGCAACTGCTTGACTCCTTTGGCTACCGCTTCCAAGACCACATGGCAGAGCATGGGACAATTGCTGTAGAACATGCACAACAGCACTGGTTCGTTGGCGTGAAAGTGATCCCCAAGCCGGACGGTCCGCCCCTCCGTGTCAGTGAACGTCAGGCCCAGCGGGATCGTTCGACCCAGATGCTCCTGCACATCCACCTTTTGTAATTCCGGGACTTCGCTTTGCAGAATCTGCGCTGAAGAATTTCCGCAATACAGGAGTGAAATTATTAACAGTAATATGGGATATTTCATAATTAGCGAAGATCGCCTTTAGCCGCTTCTCGCGCTAAAATCTTCATGGCGCTGTCCACGGGAATAATGGTGACGCCGGTTTCGGAATCAACCCGAGCTTGATAGAGTGGAACGCGTTCCAGCTCACGAGCCGATCGCAGGCTGTCCAGCCGAGGTTTGATAACTTCACTGCGCATCATGTCGTCCTGGGTAATGTCATAGTATTGCCAGGTCGCCCATACAGCGAAAACGAGGAGCACGATGAGCACCCCGCTGATCGCTAACAGCATCCGCACGTTGACATCGCGTTTTTCGTAACCGGGGTCTTGATGACCGGCTCCGGCTGGTTGATTTTGAGAGGTCATCTCGCCTCAATATTCGCTGACGAAATTAACCGATTCCTCCAGATGAGGATCGCCTACTGGAATCAATGCCTGTGCTGTGAGGCGGCGCCAGAACCACCAAATGAACAGACCGCCCAGGCCGACTGTGAGTGCTGCATCCATCCAGGATAGGTCAATGGTCCGACTGAAATTGGGCAGGACATACCAGTACAAATTCAGCCAATGGACTACCAACAACCATAGACTGACCAAGGTCAACACGGTGAGGTTTCTTTTCGCCGATTGGGCCATCAACGCGACGAACGGCACAATAAAATGTCCCACCGGCAGGAGCAGCGAAAGCGGCAGCCACGATCCTGATCGCTGCTGATACCAGGCTACCTCTTCCGGGATATTGGCATACCAAATCAGCATGTACTGGGAAAAGGACATATAAGTCCACATAATCACAAAAGCGAAAATAAGCTTGCCTAAATCATAGTAATGTTCACCGGTGATTTCGCGCTTCAGTACGCCCCGGTGGTGCAGGAAAATGGCCGTCAACGTTATCAGCGAAAGAGCGCCCACCGCCGCACCGCAGAAGAAAGCCACACCGAAGATTGTGGAATACCAACTGGGCGTCAGCGACATGAGCCAATCGAAGGCAGCGAAAGAACAGATGAAAGCGAAGGGAACGACCGATCGCGCACTGATCGATCGAGAAATGCGTTGATGATCACCGTGTGATTCCCGATCCTGCCGCAGGGAGGCGCGATGGAGCGCCCCCGCCATCCAGATCATGGCTCCGAAATAGATAACCGTGCGAAAGATGAAGAAGGGCGGATTCAAATAACTGCTCTTGGCGGCTATGGCGTGTTCGGTCGCCGCTTCAGGATGACTCCAAGGGTATAGATCATGCAGCCCGATCAACACCGGGATGAAGGCCACGGCCATAATCATCAGCGTGGCGGTCATGGCTTCAGGGATGCGGCGTACGACCACGCTCCAGACCGAACCGGTGAGATGGTGCATGAGTACGAAAAAGAGAGCTCCAATGCCCAGCGAGATCCAGAAGACCTCTGCGACCAGGTAAGATCGGAAAAAGCGCACCGGATCAGTGATCAGGCCGACACAACCAATGGCCAAGCCCAAAATGCCGATGAGCAGAAACGCGCGTCCCAGACTCGCGGTGTTGTCCAGACGGTATGTTTTAGGGTTGAATTGCATGATCCTGAACGATAGCGCCCGCATTCTGACTTAGTTGCAGGGCGCGGATATACAATACGATAGACCACCGATCTTGTACCGGGATCTGTTGGGCATAGCTGGGCATGATGGCCGACCCCTCGCGGATGATTCGGTAGAAGTGGCCGTCGGGAAGTTCGCGCAGCCGGTCAATATGAAAGGAGGGCGGTTGCACATAACCCTTGCTCACCATGATGCCGAGGCCGTCCCCCACGTACCCATGACAGACGGCGCAAAAGACGTCGAAACGATCCTGGCCGCGCTTCAGGTTTTCCATGTTGATTGGTAGCGGTGCACGAACCACGTCCTCGCCGGTCATTGGATCAATGCCGGTGTAGTAGATGGAATCGTCCTTCAACCAACCCCTCGCTACCGTACCTTCCACCGGAGGCCGCATGACGCTGCCGTCGGCGAAGAAATCGGAGGCGGTCATGGGCGGATTTTTGGGCTGCTTATACATATCCTGAATAATATGAACGCCCGGTTTCTGTGAGGGCTGACCGCGGCGGCAACCGGCAGTCGTGATCATTGCACCTATTAACGTCAATACCATGAACCAGCGATTGATTTTCATGGGCCCACCAAAACTTCTACGCGTTGGCCTCCGGCGCGCTCTAAAAATTCCCGGCTGGACTGCGCGTCAAACTTCGGGTCCTGCGCCTCGATATAGGCGAAGAAAGCATCGTCAGAGAAGCGGGGGAAATTATTGGAACTGAAGGTGGGGAAATGGTATCGCCAGCGCATAAAAACCAGCAAACTTAATACCGACGCGAAAGCCGCCAGTAACACCCCCAGCGCAAATATGATGGGAACGAAGGCCTGTATGCTGACAAACGGTTTGCCGGACACGACCAGAGGGTAATCTACCCCGTTCATCCAGACCTGCATGGTTAATCCAGCGCTGATGCCCAGAAATGCTGCCACTCCAGCCACGAAACTGACATAAGAACGCTTTTCCCCGGCGGCATGCGCCAATCCGCTGATGGGAAAAGGACTATGCAACTCGAAACGGCTGTAGCCCGCTTCGCGCAATTTATGGGCGGCTTCGGTTAATTCCTTCGGACCGGAAAACTCCGCCAAAACACCTTGAACCTTGCGCGTGGAATCGCTCATGAGCTCCTCCCGATTTCTGGGGTAGCACGGGGGTGAGCATTTCGCTCATGCTCCTGCTCCTCAAATGCCAGCTTCTTAACCTCGGATATGGAGATCATGGGCAGGAAGCGCAGGAAGATCAGGAAGAGCGTGAGGAACAGACCGAAGCTGCCGGCCAGCATCCCCAGATCGAAAATGGTCGGCCTGAACATTCCCCAACTGGAGGGCAGAAAATCGCGATGCAGGGACGTCACGATGATATTGAAGCGTTCGAACCACATGCCCACGTTGACGAGCAGCGAAATCACAAACAGATAGGGGATGCTGCGTCGCAGTTTGCGAAACCAGAGCGTCTGCGGCACGACGACATTACAAGTGATCATGATCCAGAAGCCCCAGGTATAAGGCCCTGCCGCCCGATTTAAGAAGGTAAAGCGTTCGTAGGGATTGCCGCTGTACCAGGCGATAAAAATCTCGATGAGATAGGCGAAGCTCACCATCATCCCGGTCAGCAGAATCACTTTGGCCATTTTGTCGAAATGGTTCAGCGTGATGTACTTTTCCATCCCAAAGATCTTGCGCGCCGGGATGATCAATGTCAACACCATGGCAAATCCGGAAAAAATGGCTCCGGCCACGAAATAGGGCGGAAAGATCGTGCTGTGCCAGCCCGGAATGATGCTGGTGGCGAAGTCGGTGCTGACCACGCTGTGCACCGACAGCACCAGCGGCGTGGCGATACCGGCCAGAATCAGGTAGGCCAGCTCCCAGTGTTTCCATTGCTTTTGACTGCCTCGCCATCCTAACGCGAAGATTCCCAAAACAATCTGCCGGATACGACCCTTGGCGCGGTCGCGCAGCGTCGCCAGGTCGGGAATCAATCCGGTATACCAGAACAGCAGCGACACGGTGAAGTAGGTTCCCACCGCGAAGACGTCCCAATTGAGAGGGCTGCGGAATTGCGGCCACATCCCCATTTGATTGGGATAGGGCAATAGCCAGTAATCGTACCAGGGTCGCCCGGTATGGATGGTGGGCCAGATCCCCGCGCAGATGACCGCGAACAGGGTCATCGCCTCGGCAAAGCGATTGATCGAGGTGCGCCAACGCTGCCGCAAGAGGTAGAGAACCGCCGAGATCAAGGTTCCGGCGTGTCCAATCCCCACCCAGAAAACAAAGTTGGTGATGTCGAAAGCCCAGCCCACCGGAGTATTGTTGCCCCAGATGCCGATCCCCTTGTAAAATAACCAGCCAATCATCCCGATGAGAACCAGCATCATACTGCCGCTTAAGGTGATAGCGATATACCACCAGCGCGGCGTTTTACGCTCGGTGATATGGCTGATGTCCTCGCTGACCTGGTGTAGCGAAGGCGCTCCTAAGACGAGAGTGTCATGTTGATCCGTATGGTTCATGGATTACGTAACTTCGCCAGGTATGAGGTTCGCGGTCGAGTGTTATATTGCGCCAGCATTTTGTATTCTTGGGCCTGCTTTTTCAGTTCGACTACTTTCGAGCTGGGGTCATTCAGGTCGCCGAAGACGATGGCGCCAGTGGGGCAGGCTTGAGAGCAGGCGGGGATGACCTCGCCGTCGCGGATGGCGCGGTTTTCCTGTTTCGCAATGAACCGGGCCCGATTAATGCGTTGCAGGCAATAGCTGCACTTCTCCATCACGCCGCGCGACCGTACCGTAACATCGGGATTTTGCACCATCTTAAGTAGAGATGGATAATGTTTGGTGAAGTTGTAATAATTGAACCGCCGCACCTTGTAGGGACAGTTATTGGAACAGTAGCGCGTGCCGACGCAGCGATTGTAAGTCATCAGGTTCAAGCCTTCACTGTCGTGGACGGTGGCGGCTACGGGACAAACTTGTTCGCAGGGAGCCATCTCGCAGTGCATGCAGGGGACTGGTTGTTGCGCCATCCAGATCTGGCCGTTTTCTTCGACGAAATAGTTATCCACCCGCAACCAGTGCATGATGCGGCCTTTGTGCACCTGCTCCTTGCCGACGACGGCCACGTTGTTTTCCGCCCGGCAAGCGGTCATGCAGGCTGAACACCCGGTGCAGAGCGTCAGGTCAATGGCCATGCCCCACTGATAACCTTGCGCATAGCTGTGCTCTTTCCACAGGCTCTGCAAATTGGGAGTTTCTTCCATCTCTTTGATACAATGCGGATCTTCGCGGAATTTTTCCAGGGAAACATGACGCACAACCGGCCGGTCAGCCTGAGTGCGTTGCGTCTGTGAAAGGGCCAACTTCCATGTCTTGCCGGTGCGCGTTAGTGTCAACCCCTGATCCACATCCGGGGCTGTATTTCTGCGCAAACGATAGACGTTGCCTCCTACACCATTTCCTACCTGCCCGGCTGAGGCGCGGCCATAACCCAAAGTAAGAGCCACCGATCCATCTGCTTGAGCCGGATCAACCCAGACAGGCGTCTCGATGGAGCGCCCGCCAAGAGTTAGGACGACGACATCGCCGGTTTCAACCTTCAAGTCCCTGGCTAAATTCGGGCTGATCGCTGCGGCGTTGTCCCAGGTGATTTTCGTAAGAGGGTCAGGCAGTTCCTGTTGCCAGGCGTTGTTGGCGAAACGCCCGTCCCACACCGCAGCGCTGGGCAGGAAAACGGCTTCTAAACTCTCCCCACGTTCGGCTGTGGCAGAAAAAGGATGTACCTTAAGAAAGTCGGCGATGGCCGAGCCATTCACTTGTAAGGAAATCTGCTCTGAAACACTGAAATTCAATAACCCATCGTGCAGAACTTTGCGCCACTGATTTTCATAATTTAATGGAAGCAGGAATTCCTTCCAGGTTTCGCGGACGAGATCATAACCGGATTGATCCTGTCCGGTAGCTAAAAGATTGGCAACTTCGACAACACTCTTCCCACGGTGCAGTGGCTCGATCATCGGCTGTATGACCGAAAGGGTTCCATCACGATATTGAGTATCCCCCCAGCTCTCTAGGAAATGCGCCTGATTGAGGTGCCATTTCGAGGCTTTCGAGGTTTCGTCCTGGTGCAGGCTTACATGGACGCTGTTTTCGACTTTGGCAAGTGCCGATCCGAAATCCAAATCCACAGGGGCACTGTAAACGGGATTGCCGCCCAGCATCACCAGCATCGTGATCTCTTGGGACTTCATTTTCACGGCCAGTTCCGCCAAAGCTGCCCAATTCGAAGGCAGAGCATGATCAATAGGGTGGTAAGTTACCCCAAAGCCAACGTTTCCAAGTGCTTGATTCATGGCGGTGACGAAGGCGTGAACTTCGGGCGGCTGGCGCCTTCCGGCGATGACCAAACTTTGTGTTCGATTGGCCAACAGATCCTTTATCAGAGAATCTCGAAAATCGTTGGATGAACGTGAACCGGAAGATTCGGTCAACGCAGGTTCAAAGACGCCTACCCAATTATGCTGAAGTTCTTGCACTACGTCACTCGTGAATTGTTTGATTTGAGATGATAGAACCACCAGCCGATGATCCGCCAAACCGCCGGTAATCGAAGCGCAACTCTCTACAACGTAGAGACGGTTCATCTCATCCTGGGAGGAACGAACGGTGCGACCTAAGGCGAAATCGGAAGCATGACGCACGTTATTGCTTTCCAGTCCCAAGAAATCCGCCTCCAGCGCCAGAACGACCTTGGCCTTATCGAAATGATAGACCGGCCGCAGCGCCTGGCCTGTAGCAATCCGAATCCCTTCAAATATATTTTCGTCACTAATCGGGTCGTAGGCGATCCATTGCGCTTTGGGGAAGCGCCGGAGGAAAGTTTCCCGCAACCGAGAGAGCGTCGGCGTGGAGAAGCTCTCACTCAGCACCGCCAGGCCTTCACCACCGTTGGCTTGATATTTTACCTCCAATCCCTGCCAGAATTGGACAAAAGCAGCCCAATCCTCCTGTTTGCCGTTGTGTAAAATATCTCTTGATCTATCGGGATCGTAGAGGCCCAGCACCGAGGCCTGCATGAAGCTGTTGCTGCCTCGCGGTGTCGAGGGGTGCAGAGGATTGCCTTCGATCTTGGTGGGGCGGCCTTCGTGGCTTTCCACCACCAGTCCATAAACGTCCATACCCAACGGCATGGTGGTGGCGTAATAGTTGGGTAGCCCCAGAATGACTTCTTCGGGAGTAGCCAGGTAGGGTACGATCTTTTCCACCGGACGGCGACAACCGGCCAGACCCGCTAAAGCCAGCGATCCCCCCATAAGTTGCATGAAGCGACGGCGCGATAATACTTCGGCGGCGGCTTCGGCTCCACTGGGCAGCCACAGCTCGCGCGAATTTCCGTTTGCTTCATTATTTTCCCCCCTTATCAAGGGGGGGGAGGGGGAGATCTTCAATTTATCCTTCATCGGTGACACCCGGAACAATCGGTCGGCGGATTGATATTTTGTTTCCGGCGGAAGTCTGCTGCCCACTCGTGCTGGTTTTCCGGAGGTTGCCAGTACATATTCACGACCTGATCGGTTGGGCGCAGATTGGGTTCGGGGTTTCGGTGGCAATCCAGGCACCAACCCATGCTTAAAGGTGCGATTTGGATGGTCGTATCCATCAACACGACTTCGCCGTGGCAGGTGACGCACCCGACGCCTCCGCGCAGATGTGCGGCATGATCGAAATAAGCGTAGTCCGGCAGGTCGTGTACTCGAATCCATTGAATAGGTTGGCCGTTTTCCCAGGCGTCCCGCACCGGTTTCAGCAATTCACTCTCGCGCAGAATCAACTTGTGACAGTTCATGCAGGTTTGAACGCTGGGGAGGTTGGCGAAACGCGAAGATTCAACCTGGTTGTGGCAATACCGACAGTCCAGACCCAGGTTGCCCGGATGCAGGCGGTGGCTATAATGAACGGGCTGTGGAGGGCGATAACCCACTTGCGTGTTCTGGGGAGATCCGTAGTAATAGAGCAGAGCCAGGGCGGTCAAAGCCAATGCGCCGCCACCGCCCAGGACGATCAGTGGAATCCAGTTAGCCCATTTGGGGAATATTTGCGCCAAAGCGGTACTCTTCCGGGATTAGTAGCGAACAACCGATATGTGAAGCAGTGCGCATGTAAATGCAAAACGGTGAAACCAGTCCAAGCGTTGGGTGATACCCTCGCCGGACTGATATCTGAAGGCGCGCAGAATTCGCAGCCTTCCTATAACTCAAATATAAGCAATATCCTGGAAGAATGTCAAGGCAATTTTTGCACTTACGCGATTCGATTAACAAACGGGGCGCACACCATGCGCCCCATCTTGTATCTTGCATCTTGTATCTTGAGGCTATTTCACCAGCATCATTCCGCCAGTGGGCGGACTATTCTGCTTAAAAGACATTTATTTCAGCAGAATTAGCTTCTGCACGGCGCTATAGTCTCCCGCCTGCATCCTGACGAAATACAGACCGGAAGTAAGCCGTGATCCGTCATATGGTGACCGTTAGATTTGTCACTACTGCGCCGAGCAGCAGCATGGAGAATAATGATTTACTGTACATGGCGATCTCCTCATTTTTGATGGATCAGGGTTTGAAATATTTCTTTATAACTGCTGGCGATTTTCAAATAGTAGACACCGCTGGGCGCTGATTTGTCAAATTCGAGGGTTAATTGAGTGCTCATACCTGGATATTGACGGTCACAAAGCAGTCTACCCCTAGAATCGTATAATGACAATCTCACGTTCCGACTGAGGTCGGGTGGTAAGATGATCCGGAGATTGCCATTTGAAGGATTTGGAAATACCGTCAGTTTGATAGATACATCCTTCATGGGAGGATCAAAGTTAATTCCTTGTGGTGAACCATCATATAAATAAATGATTTTCGAGGTTTGATAACCCTCCCAACTGCTGGTACAATTATAAGCGGTAAAAGAACCGGGACCTGTGGCAATGTCTGGCCAATTAATGCCTTCCCGTCTTGTATACACAGTTTCAGGACTAGTTATTGGTTGGCCCTCTGCGGTGTACCGGACAAGTTTATATTTTAGCGGTTCTAATGGATGGCTGGAAACCCAACTCAAAACTATGCGGCCATAATCATCCCTGTCAATGTCGGCTCCACCTATACTTGAAGCATAGACATTGATAGTATCCAGAACGATATCATAAATTGTGGATAGAGCTTGATTCATTTTGCGGTACTTTTCATGAGTTTGGCCAAGCCCAAAATCGGTGAAAAGGTAGAGTAAATGCAAATTGTCATCTGAATCGGCTATAATACTACCCGAACTACATACAATCCCGGTGATTTCCGGAGTTAGAGGTGCATATTCCACTTGCACCTGGCCTTGGTTATTAACCCGGCTGTAGCCCAGATTCCATTCATCTCCTGATCCCCAGTAATGCCTATACGTCAAATGTAGGAGATTCTGTCCATCAATACAACCTTCAAGAATTGATAATCCTACACTATATTGGAAACTGATCTGAGTCTTAGGTATCAGTATTTGGCCGTTGGTATCAAACTTGCCATAGAAGAGCGTATCATGCACAATCCACACGACATTAAGATTTCCGTCCGTATCCTGAAACAGTTTCGGGGGAAGGGGGACAGAACATGGAAATACCCGCGTCGCCGGCACTTCAATATTCCCATTGACGTCCAGCCGGCAATAGTAGATACCGGTGGTATAGTTATAATTAGCATCATCCCAGACCACGTGCAGTTTGCCGTCGCTTCCCAGCAGCGGATCCGGGGAACCCGCATGGCTATCAGTGGAATCGAGCTGCAGGTCGTCGGTCAAACGCGAGCCATCCTGGGCTACTTTGCAATGGAATACATCGTAGTGATCCGGGGGGAACGTCTCATTGCGGTTATTAGAGAAGAAGAAGTGCAGATTGCCGTCATTGTCAAATACCACGCGGGAGTACAGACTGAAGGCCGAATCCGGCGTGATCAGAATGGGGTCGCTCCGGGCGTGGGCGGTTCCCGCCAGGCATAAGCAGGCAATTATTATCAGGAGGATGAAAGAGAGAAGATTGGGCAAGCGCATTTCAATCTCCGCAAATAGCTGGTACGGCTTTCAATATAACAATTCTTTTCAAGGAAGTCAAGTGCAATTATTTGCACCGCGCAGATTCCGGACAAGCCGGAATGATGCATCATTGTCGGGGTCGGGGACGACCCCGACTACGACTTTACCCCCTCTTAAAAAGGGGGGGCAGGGGGGGGGATCAATTAAAACGGGGCGCAGCCACCGCCGCGCCCCAACTCGGAACTCGCAACTCGGAACTCGTAACTATTTTAATAGCATCATTTTCTGCACCGCCGTAAAGTCTCCCGCCTGCATGCGCACAAAGTACAGGCCGGAAGCCAGCTTCGACCCGTCAAAGGTGACTTGATGCGAACCGGCTTCTTGCCAATTATTTATCAACTCGCTCACTAATCTCCCGGCTGTGTCGTACACCCGTAAACTGACGTGGCTGTGAACTGCGAGCTGATAGCTGATGGCTGTCGCTGGATTAAACGGATTGGGCCGGTTCTGATCCAAGTGGTATACCTCAGGCTGAGCGAGTGCGGAAGTCGTCGAAGTCTCATAAGGTGCGAAACTTTCACCCCAATTGTCCCAATCGCCCACGATCGGTCCATCGCCCGTGGCTGATTTGGTATAGGAGAAGCTGCTGGAATCCCATTTGACCGTGCTGTAAAGGCCCACATAGCCTCGGTAGGTGTAAACCCCCGGAGCAGCCGATCCCGGCACATTCTGCGAGCGCAGCCTTGAAATCGTTATTCCCGCCGGCAAATTCAGATTGACCGGCCCTAACATGGGGCCTTGCCAGGTTCCACCGGGCGTGTACTGCATGATCCAGCCGTCACAGACGGCGGAGGATGAGCCGTTATTCGTCACTCCCACGTTGTAATTAAAGGATCCTCCGGAAGCGGGAATGACGATGGGTGGATTTACCGGCGTCAGGGTGACGTCCAGGTTGGATACGGGTGGGGCGTAAGTGTAAGCCGTGGTGAATTTATAAGCCCGGCCGTTCTGCACATGCGCCGCGCTCGGATCGTCGTAGGTGTTCCAGTAGACCACCTCGATCCCGTCCGTGTGATCCGGGGTTTCGATGCCGATGGTGCTGAAACCGTTGTCGCTGTCATAACCGTAGACTTCGGTGATGTTGTTATACTGGAAAATAATCTCGCCATCACCGGTAGGAGTGGGGTAGAACGCCGGATCGAGCAGGATGACTTCAAAGGTCTCCGGCGGGCTGGGCCATCCCAGATTCGGCATACGAGACCACTCCACGATGAAGCGATGATTGGCCGCGTCGTCTCTCGTGCACACCCGGCCTCCACTGTTCGTCGTTAAATCATCCCAGAAAGGCGCGATCAGTCCAACTGGGCCGGGAACGCTGGGAATGGGGTAATTGCGAAAATCGGTGAAACTGATATTGGCATGGGTTGAAATCCAGCCGTTGCTGCACACGGTGATGGTATTGGTGTTTTCACCGTAGTAACGGAAGGTGAATGGAAGCGCTACGTTGATCGAAGCGTCCTGATTTTCACCGGGATCGCTCAAGGCCAAAACTGTTCCGGTTCCGCCCTGGCTGGGGTCGCATTCCACCCAGGCGTATGTCGGTTTCTGAGTGAAATTAGCGTCGGTATTATCGAAGCAGTAATAACCGTATTCATCCGGCCCCTGAGGATCATAGGAGTGTTTTACACCCAGGGTGACCGTAAGCGTTTCCACCTGGGTGGCGTTGTTGGCGCTGTAAACCAGGCGCAATGGAGTCGGATGCCCCACCGGAGCATTGACCGAAGCCGTCAGATTGAAGGGATTGGCGGTGCAGTTGGCCGTGGCGCCGATAGCCACCGTACCAAATGCCGCCGATCCGTCATTCACTGTCACCAGGGGGTCAAGTGAAGTCATTGTTGCCGTCAGTGAAGCGGCGGTTTTGTGACCCTGATTTTTTATGGAAAGCACGAAGTTAGCAGTTTCCCCAGGACTGAGCAAGGAATCGCTGCCGCTCATGGTCGTGCTCAGAGCCAGAATGTCATAGGAGAGCACCGGCAGCATCAAACCACCCGACCAATTTCCCTGCCCTGAGGTCGTGTTAAAAGCAAGAGGAATGGTGTAGCCGTCGGGACAATCTTGTCCTATCACCAAATGCAACGATCCGCCGCTATTCCCTGTGGCTCCGGGCGCCATGTCCGGGAAGGTCTGCATAGCGTTGCTCAAAGTGGCGTATGGGTCACTCTCTGAAGTTGTTGTGCTAATGCCGGTAGCGGTGGTCGAGGTACCGTAGTTCTTGAAGGTGAGAGGTAGATCAACCGTCTCTCCAGGATTGATTATGTCGTCGTTGTCCCCGATGGTGCCGCCCAGGTTGTCGTCATCCACGGTGTGGCTCTGATAACCTATGGCTACCGCCGCGCTGACCACATTCAAGCTGTCCACAATAGGAGCGAAATTCTGCTTGAGAATGGTTACTTTGACGTTTCCGGCGGCGCTGACGTTAAGTGGCAGCGTAACCTGGCCATTGGCGTCGGTTTGATCTACGACCTGCAATTCACCGGCTTTATACAGGCAGACCGTGACCTCCGCCAGCGGGCCGACGCCCGGCTCGGTGACGTTCAAGGTTAATGTGTTGACGCCGAAAGTGATCTGATCAGGCACACTGCACGTCATGGTCTGGATGGCTTTCGTGAACAGTTCGGTGCCGGGATCGCCCGCCATCATGCTCCATTTGCTGAAATCATCCACGACGCCGGGGTCATTCTGATGGTAGGTATAGTACAGTTCCAGCTTGCCACGGCTCAAGGCATTGCCGGATTGCGTGATCCCTTCCTGGTAAATACCGGCGTAAATGCCCATATTAAGGATGTTATTGCAGCGTGTATTGGTGGTGGAAGTGCCCATACCCACAGCGCCGATGGCTCCCTTGGGTACGGATGTTGTCCCTACTCTGAAGAAACACTCCATGGGGGATTCACCCGATAACCAATTGCCGAATCCGCCCGATTCGCAGGTAATGGGTGTGCAGAATGGCAGCATAAAGCCGTTATTAAGGTTTTCGATATCATTGTTGTCGAAATCCTCCATGCCGATCCATCCGCGGTAATTCATGTACAACACGCCGTTGTTGATGGCGTTGACGATGGTGTTTTGCACCGAACCTCCCAGGTAGTACCACATGGTATCAACCCGAGTGTACTGGTTTTCGATCATGCGCGTTTTAATCCAGCGGTTGGTTTGCACGGTAGAGATGCCGGAATTATTCGATCCGGCCACGACCACCCCCTGATGATACCAATTTGTATTGCCGGTATAGGGTGTTTTTTCGTACCAGAGGATTTTATTGACCTGGACGGTCATTTCAGTGCTGTTGTCGGCGGGGAAGCGGCCCAGAGCTACATCCGCCAGGATGTCGTTCCCCGCAAGCTGGGAGTATTGATGATCGCCATACCCGTAAAACAGCCCCAGCGACCAGCCCGGCAGAGCATAATCACCACCAGTGTTGCCGGCTAAAAGCACATATTCTGGCGGCACCGGCCAGGTGTTGTAGGCATTCTGGATCAAGCTCTTGATCGTGGTGTTGTTGGCTCCAGGCGAGAACGTTTGAATCGTAACCGCATGCCCTTTGCGCCGTTTCCAGTCCGCCAGAGGCCCCAACAAGTTGAGCAGAGTAGTATTGTTCTCGGCGACGATTAAGTAAGGTCCCAACCCCTGAAGGTCGCGAGTCTCCTCCAATTCATCGAAGTTGATGATGGAAGTTCGCACCAGGTTGGCCCAGGATCGCGTCATTGGTGTCGTCCTCGCAGGGATGTTGCGCAAATCCTGTCCTTCAAAGCGAGCTGTTACGCGGAAACGATGCGCCACTCGGGTTTCACGGGTGACGGAATTGTACTGGATCGGATTCATCTGCAGAGTAACCACTCGCAAGCCGCGCAACAGCGCGGGTTCCCCAACTTGAACCATGCGTTCCGGGAAAAATGCATTCCGGGCATAAGCGGGCGCATCCAATACCGCCGGACGCTGCTGTGTCGCCAGATCCTCAGGGTCCAAACCCTGAGCGGGCATCAGTTCCAATCCGGGAATGATACTGCTTTCCAGTACTTCAATTTGAGCTTGAACCGCTGCGGTGGCCGGGATGGCCAGCAGTCTCGTGAAATTGGGCAGCTCAGGAGTTCCAACCTGCTCCCAATAATAACCTCCGCCGGGGATGGTCAGGCGATCCCAACGCCGGCCTTCCAGTGTACCTTGTGATAATTCCAACCCGGGTAAATTTACTTCCCAACTAATTTCCTGCTCGTTGTTTTGCAGGATGGTGACTTGTGGTTGCTCACCCTGCACATCACTGCGCAGAGGCAAATATCCGGCATAAACCTGGCATATTCCCAGGGAAAAAATTCCGGCAAGAATCATCAGAATACGCGTTCTCATCGGCTTTCCTCTTTAGGTTTGAAGGAGTGATTTTTCAATCTATTTCAACAATATCATTTTATTTACGGTGCTGTAATCTCCTGCCTGCATCCTGACGAAATAAAGCCCTGAAGCAAGGTTAGATCCATCGAAGGCGATCTCATGCGTTCCGGCGGGATACCATTCCTGCAGGGACGCACGGTGTGTGCCCTGACTACTGCCTGAAAATGAACCAGGGCGCACGCCATACGCCCCTACACTTCGACCTTGAATGTCGAATATGTCGAGGGTAACATAACTTGACACGGGCAGATCGAAGCTGATGACTGTTGTCGGATTGAACGGATTGGGGTAGTTCTGTCTCAAGGCAAAAGCGTTCGGCAGGGGATGATTCCCTTCGCCCGGCAGCACGCCCACACCGGCGAACCAGTTCAGAATGGAGGCCATGAGCGTAGTGCGCGTGGTGTAATAACTGCTGACGGAATCATTGATGGCTTCAAAACCGAAGGCGAGAAAGACCACCTTCCCATGCGCGGTCGTGTGCAAGGCAGCGCCTCGAATGGTTCCCGTGCCGCCGTATTTGGCCATCTCCTCGCCCGGAGCCTGCACCTGGATCACGTCCGGAGAGGTCTGATTTTGTGCGCCTCCCGACCCCAGTATTACGAATTGCATGCCGTTAACGATGGGGTTACCCGCATTGCCGGTTACCACAAAGTTGTTGGAACTGTCAGCGGTATAGACGCAGTTCAGGTATTCGGCCAGAAATGGATTTTGGGTTTGGCTTAAATATCGCGCCGCATTTTGGCCCGATAACAACAGATGGCCGCCACCATCAAGGTACTGCGCCAGCGCCTGAGTGTGATCCACCGGCAGTACGTTCTGTTCGGCATTCCCGGTGTACCAGATGATCGTAGGATACTGAGACAGGAAAGCAACCGCAGGCGATCCACTCCGGCTGACATCCCAAATTTCCCAGGATTTCTCCAGATTATCCAGGGTCACGCTGTAGTAATAGTAGGCTTCCTGGCTTTGATTCTGGTCGGCATTGACGATCAGCACTTCCGCTCGGCCCAGTAAGACTTCGAGTGTCTGAGTGTAATCCAAACTTGACGAACCGGTGACGTGCAAAGCCAGATTTGCGGAGCGAAATCCTTGAAAAGAGGGAGACAGTGTAAGTACATAGGGAGTGGAGGCATTGGTCGTTTCCTGTCCAACGCTCAGCGATGAAACGGTAAAAGTCCCATTGACTATGGTCAGTTCGGGATCGTCGCTGGTTATTTGCGCGCTGATGCCGGTCAGGTTCGCGGCGGTGTGATTCACCAGGGTTATCACCATATCCACGGATTGCCCGGCGTAAATGCGGCCGGTAGAATCGGGACTGAGGATTTGGAAGTCCGCCACCCCGCAGACCCAGTCCACGGCGTGTCCGGCATTGAGGCGGGGTCCCTGCGGCCATAAAGGATTCCCGGTTTGGATGATGTCGCAGGTGGAAACCAGCCGCTCGCTGACCTGATCGCTGGAGAGGTTCGGGTAGAGCGCTTTCAACAAAGCCGCCGTTCCGGCGGTGACGGGGCAGGCCATGGAGGTGCCGGACGCGTTGCCATACCCCCCGTTCATGGTGGTGGCAAAGATAGCCTCACCCGGAGCATAAACGTCCACCCAGGCGCCGTAATTCGAGAAGCCCGCCATGTGATCTTGAGAATTCGTGGCGCCGACGGCGATGACATGCTCATAACCAGCCGGGAATGAAGTTTGGCTCGTACTCTCGTTGCCGGCTGCGGCCACACAGACTACCCCCAACCCGAAGGCGTAATTGATGGCTTGCTGTTCCCAATAAGAAGAACCACCGCCGTAACTCATGGAAATGACGTCGGCCCCGGCGTCAGCGGCATAGACGATGCCGTCGCTGGAATAATAGATTAATCCCTGCCCCTGGGAACTCATGCCGCCCACCCTAACGGCCATGAGGCGCGCCTGCCAACCAACGCCGGCTCCGCCGGTGGTGTTGTCGCTGACTTCACTGGCGTCTCCGGCGCAGCTCGTGCCATGCCCCAGGAAGTCGGAAGGATCATTGTCTTCGCCCTCGCCATCCTCGCCCGGCCAAACGTAAGCCTGTCCGATGTTCACGAAATCCCAACCCCAGAAGTCGTCTATTTTGCCGTTGCCTTCGTTATCAACTCCATCCCAGTCCGAAGGATCTATCACGCCGTTGTGGTTTAAGTCTTCGCCGGGGTTAATCCATATATTGGGGGCCAGATCGGGATGTTCATAGTCTACGCCCGAATCCAGAATTCCGATGACGGCGTCGGGGGAGGCTGCTGCCGTCCACCACCAGGCGGTTTCACACTCCAGCATATCCAGGTGCCACTGCTGCGGCAGGAAGGGATCGTCCGGAGTGCGTAGGCCGAAGGTCTGCCGCCCCCAGCGCGGCTCAGCCCAGGTAATGCCGGGTTGCTGCATGATCGTCCGGCTGAGAGTAATCACATCAGCGTCGGGCGAAAGGAAGCATTCCCAGGTGCGCCCCAGAGCGCGAGCGTTGCTGTCGTCGGCATGCTGCAAGGCGGTGTGGAGCTGCTTCAGTTCGTAAAGCCCAGCCTGCGCCAGGGTGGCGTCCAGCCAAGTGTGGCTGGTGGAAAGGCTACCTGTCTGCGGCAAGGCCGCGCCTTCCTGGAACTGCACGATCACCCGACCGGGGAGGTAGGGGGAGGCGGAAGTTGAAATGGCCAGAACGGTCAACAGGTAGAAGATAGCGGAATTGCGAATCATTTCATCTTTCCCGGTTTATGTGTGTTCCCACTCGTGGTGGGCGCCCGGCTCGACCTTCTGGAAGAAGATCTTTTCCGTGCTTTGTGAAAAGCCTAGGGATTGCAGGATCTCCAAAGTCGGCGCGCTGTGCAGTTCAGGGTTGGCCCAGTAGCGGCGCACACCCAGGGCGTGCAGCTCTTCCAGGCCCTTTTCGATCAACTGGCGGCCGATTCCCAGGTGACGGTGATGCGGTTCCACGAAGATGTAGAAGAGAATGCCGATGCGGTAATCGAAGAGACGCAACGCCACCGCCCAGAAGTAGCCGAGCGCTTCGCCCTCCTCTTCAGCCACCAGGATCACGTCCTTACCCCTGCTGGAGAGCGACGACAGCCGGAGTGAACTCATGACCTCGGGAGCCTCTTTGTTGCATTCCATGTCTGCGGAAATGTGCAGCGCCGTCAGCGCCGACCGATCTTTTTCTTGTGCCGGACGGATGTTCATGTCAACCTCACCGTTAGTGGTTTGATGGGGATGATGTCATGTAGTCGCTTTTAACAGTGCGCTCTAAATATACATCAATTTTGGCTTAAAGTCAAGTCATTTGAAGGTATCAGGCGCACAAAATCAGGAAACGGACTAAATTCCATCGTCGGAATGGCTACCCTTTGTCGGGGTCGGGCCGAGCGCGTCTACCGTTCCCTGTTCCCTGTGCCTTGTTTACAGTTCCCGGATCATTCTGCTTGACATTGCGCCTGAATTTGCTTACATTATCGTAGAATTTAATGATCATATCACAAGGAATGACCATGAACCGACTTACGATCTGCTTGCCGGCACTGCTGACGATTATCCTGATCACGGGTTGCGCCGAGCGCCAGGACCCCTCCTTGCCGTACGGAGGCAATGCGATTTCAGTACTGAGCCGCACGGCGGTGCGAGGCCAAGCGATGGGCGTCGCCATGCTCCAGAACACGGCCTATGTGTCCGACCGCGGTTTTGGCATCAGCATTTATGATCTGACCGATCCGGCGCATCCTCAACTGGTGGATTCCGGCTTTGTGGATGATGCCCTGAATGTGGGTTCCATAGCGGTGGATTCCACCGGCCGTCTGGCCGCCGTCGAAACCCTTTTGCGGATCGAAGTATGCGATCTTTTAAACGGCACCAGTATCTACGGTTTCGGTACCGGTTCCACCACCAAAATTAAGATTTATTACGATGGTTTGACGCTGATGACTTACCGCACGGATTTCAATCCGCAGGATGGCTTCTTTAAAGATTTCTACCCCAATACCGGCACTCTGGCGGCGCCCGAATTCCCCAGCGATCCCATTTTGCATGTCAACTATCCGGTGGGCGCTTATGGTTTTGATCTGGATCTGGCTGCCAACCGCGCGGTCACCTGCATGGATGTCTTCGGATTTGCCTTATTGGATTTGAATACAGTTGTGCAACAAATTCCCGAAGTCCTCTGTCAGGTCAACACCCCCGGAGCCACTCGCGACGCAGTTTTAGTGGGCGATATGTTGTACCTGGCCTCAGGCTATGATGGCTTGCTGATTTATGACCTCAGCGTTGATTCGCTTCCGGTGGCCAAAGGAACCCTTACCTTGAGCAATTCCCCCAACATCATGCGCATTGCGGCGGCCGGGAATCGGGTCTACCTGCTGGATCAGTATGATGGCGTCTTCGCAGTGGACGTATCTAATCCCTCCGATCCTGTATTGGTTGGGAGTATGTCTGTGGGCACGGCCCGCGATTTCGCCATAATGGACAACCTGATCGTCGTCGCCGATGAGGACGAAGGACTTATTATCGGGCAGATTGCGTATTAACGGTTCGGATCGGAATTATGGCCAAAATCCGCGCAGTGGTATTTGACTTGGACAACACTTTGGTTGATTTCATGCGCATGAAGCAGGTGTCGGTTGACGCTGCTGTACTGGCCATGATTGACGTCGGTTTGGATCTCCCGGTTTCCGAAGCCAGACGCCGTATTTGGGCCATCTATGACCAGGAAGGGATCGAATTCCAAGAGGTGTTCGACCATTTCCTCAGCGACCGCTACGGCGCCGTAAAATTTCGCATGCTGGCCTCGGGGATCATCGCTTACCGTCGGGCGCGTGATGCCTCTATGGTTCTTTACCCTCACGTTAGATCCACACTCGTGGAATTGGTTCGGCGGGGTTACCGATTGGCGGTTCTATCTGACGCTCCCGCCAAACAGGCCTGGCTGAGGTTATGCGCATTGGAAGTGCATCATTTCTTTGAAACGGTTATAACCTTCGAAGACACAGGTGAACGGAAGCCCCACCCTCGCCCCTTCCGCAAGGTGCTGGAAGAGCTGGGGGTCACCGCCGCCGAAGCCTTAATGATCGGCGACTGGCCGGAACGCGACATGGTGGGCGCCAAGGCCGTAGGGATACGAACTATTTTTGCCCGCTACGGAGATGCTTTCAACGTCCTCCACTCCGGCGCTGATCGCGACGTTGAAGATATATCAGAGATCTTAACCTTACTCGATGACGCAGAGTTCAACCGATAAACCTTAAATTAAACCAGAACGGAAAAAGTGGAAGAATCAAAAATGATGGATCTCGCTAATCCTATCTACTCGACAGGATTAGGGTCAGCATATGTGGGTGATGCACTCAATTTAACAAGGGCAGTTCACGATGAATCAATCAATCTGATTCTAACCTCTCCACCTTTTGCCCTGACTAGAAAGAAAGAATATGGGAATCGATCTGCTGACGAATATGTCGATTGGTTCATGCGGTTTGCTAAAGATTTTTATCGGGTACTTAAAAAAGATGGATCTTTTGTTATTGATTTAGGTGGTGCTTATATCCCGGGATATCCAGTGAGAACAATTTATCAGTATGAATTGCTAATTAAGTTGTGCAAGGAGACTGGTTTTTTCTTAGCACAAGAATTTTTCCATTACAATCCTGCAAGACTTCCAGCGCCGACCGAGTGGGTTAATGTACGAAGAATTAGGGTAAAGGATAGTGTTAATGTTGTATGGTGGCTATCAAAAACCACTAGTCCGAAAGCTGATAATAGGAAAGTATTAAACCCATATGGCGAGAGTATGAAACAACTTTTAAAAAATGGGTATAAAGCGAAATTACGACCAAGTGGGCATGATATTTCAACCAACTTTAGTAAAAATAATAATGGGGCTATTCCATCCAATCTGATGTCTTTGGCAAATACTGAATCTAATAGTAATTATTTACGATTATGTAAATTAAATGGATTCAAGCCACATCCGGCTAGATTCCCATCTGGGTTTCCAAGGTTTTTTATTGAGTTTTTAACGGATACTGATGATGTAGTTCTCGATCCCTTTGCAGGATCAAATACAACAGGGTGGATAGCAGAGAGATTAAATCGTCAATGGTTGTCATTCGACTTAAATCGGGAATACCTTCTCGCCAGTAAATTCAGATTTGAGAATGATCTGTTTCAATCAATTGAGGAGGAAGTAGCTAATGATAAAACTCTCTAAAACTGATTTATTCGGTATAATACTTGATAACCTAAGAAAATCAGGCTGGTTTTACTTACTACTTAGCAGCTATCCAGAGCATCCACTACGATTGAGAATTTTCCGGCAAAGAGAAGAATATACCGTAAGGATTTATATCTGGAATATGACGCATGGCGGAGGAGCTGCAAGACCTGTTGACGAATATCGAATTCAAATTACTGGGATTGACCACTTTGAGCCCGAGCCCCAAGGGAAAACACTCATTCTGGGATGGTGGGGTGAGGCAGAAGTTTTTTCAGGATTTGATTTCCGGAAGCACGCGGGCCATTTAGGATATTCTCCATCAATACAAATTCGTGAACAGTATCTAAGGGATGCCTATGAACATGGATTCGCACCCTGCAATAAAGGAAATCAAGAGCTTGCAATCGCTTTCAGACCCGATTTTCTTATTGAATATATTCGATCATTAGAGTCTCTTCATGATTTCGGGAAACAAAAACCCGATTTCGATATTTTATCGTCCGTTGCATCTGATCCCGATAGCGTAAACGATTCTGATATTAAAAAAGTAACACCTAAAAGGCAAGTTGTTGCAGCTTCAATTCGTCGAGCTTTACGTGATATTTCTTTTAGAAATCGTGTTTTGACATCATATAATTTCCGTTGTTCTGTTTGCGGTATGCAATTAGATCTTGTCCAAGCCGCTCATATAATCCCCGTTTGCGCCCCAAATAGCACTGATGAAACAAGCAATGGATTATCACTTTGCGCACTACATCATCTTGCTTATGACAAAGCTTTAATATCAATTGGGGAAGATTATAAAATCTTGATAAGCTCCTCATCTCTGCAAAAGCTTAAAGATGCTAAAATTGACGATGGAATAGGGGATTTTAAATTGCAGTTAAGGAAAATTATATTATTACCACCCGCTAAAGGGGATCGACCAAATATCCATTACCTACATATTGGGCGCGAAATCCGTAATTGGGTCGATTGAATTTAAAGTGAGCTTCAAGAGCATTTATGAAAAAAATTACCACCGCCCAGGAAATGCGCCGGTTGGACAAAGCCGCCATCGAACAGACCGGCTTGCCCAGCCTGATTTTAATGGAAAACGCCGCTGTGGGCATACTGTCCGTTATCCGCATGACCATCGGCGAAGAATTGCCGGGTAAAAGAATCATCATCGCCTGCGGTAAAGGCAACAACGGCGGCGATGGGTATGCCGTGGCGCGGCATCTTTTCAATCGCGGGGTAGAGGTTGCGATTCTGGCGGTAGGAACAGTTGCGGAGTTGAAAGGTGACGCCGCTCTCAACGCTCAAATTTTCAACGCCATTGGCGGCAGAATCATTGAAGTCCGCCAAGGCGCCATCCCCGCACTCCCTCAGGCGGATTTGATTATAGACGCGCTTCTGGGTACTGGATTAACCGGGACGGCCAAGGGACAGATCGCCAGGGTCATCGAATGGATCAACACCCGATCCGAGCCGGTGCTTTCGGTGGATATACCCTCCGGTGTTGAGAGCGATACGGGTTTTGCCGCTGGCCCTGCGGTCAAGGCTGACCGCACCGTTACGATGGGTCATCTGAAAAGAGGTTTGGTATTGCCTCCGGGCCGGGATCTGGCCGGTATGGTAACTGTGGCCAACATCTCGCTGCCTCCTCAGGTCTGGGCCGGGACCGGTATTCATTTTAATCTACTGGAGAAAAAAGACGTTCGCGTCATGTTACCGCGGCGAGCTCCCACCGCTCACAAGGGAGATTGCGGGCGAGCTTTCATTCTGGCGGGATCACCGGGCATGACCGGAGCAGCCACACTCTGCTCGCAGGCAGCGCTGCGCATCGGCGCGGGATTGGTGATCTTAGGCATTCCTGAGAGTTTGAATCCCATCCTGGAGGTCAAGCTAACCGAAGCCATGACCCGGTTGTTGCCGGAGAACAAGCGAGGTTGCCTCAGTCCCAAAGCGCTGCCGGTGATTGAGGAATTGCTTTCCTGGGCTGACGTGGTGGGTTGGGGGCCGGGTCTATCGCAAGACCCCGATACCGAGGAAACCGTACGGCGGCTCCTTGGAACGATCAAGAAGCCCCTGGTGGTGGATGCTGACGGTCTGAATGCTCTGGGTCGCGAAAGCGAATTCGCCGGGATGTTGCCGGCAGGCTCCATCCTGACTCCGCACCCCGGAGAGTTTTCGCGGTTGTGCGGTAAATCCATTCAGGACATTCTGGCTCATCGGGTGGATCTGGCGGCGGAGAAAGCCGCTGCTTGGGGAGCCGTATTAGTCTTGAAGGGTTCTCCCACGATCATCGCCGATCCGGGGGGTGAAGTCTATTGCAATCCCACCGGCGGGCCTTCCCTGGCTACGGGAGGATCCGGCGACGTCTTGACCGGCATGATTGTGGGTTTGTTGGCCCAGGGCTGTCCTCCGGTGCATGCGGC
This sequence comes from Calditrichota bacterium, assembly GCA_020051775.1. Classification (GTDB taxonomy): domain Bacteria; phylum Electryoneota; class B3-LCP; order B3-LCP; family B3-LCP; genus JAGVQJ01. The sequence goes on from JAGVQJ010000068.1 coordinate 24,267, forward strand.
TTGCGCTGGAGTGTTCCTGCATGGATTGGCGGGAGATCTGTCCGCGCAAGAGGTCGGTATCGCAGCCACTGTGGCTGGGGATCTGGACCGGTTTATCCCCAAGGCCATGCGGGAAGTCAGGCCCGACGCATGACTCGAATTCGACCTGAACCTCAGCCGCATACCCTGACGCCGATGCGTCTGTGGGGCCCGCTCGTCTTCTGGTTGGCGGCGATGTTCTTCTTTTCAAGTTTACACCGCACTCCCATTCCCCAGAGCAAATACATCTCTTGGGATAAGCTGGTGCATCTCACCGAATACACGATTATGGGGTATCTGGCCGCCCGCGCGCTGTTTTTCTCCGGGTTTCGCCGCATCAGCCGAGATTACCTTTGGATCGCGATCTTCTTTGGTTTGCTGTTCGGCATCAGCGACGAAATACACCAATTTTACGTTCCCGGGCGAAGCTCATCGCCCTGGGACGTTCTGGCGGATCTGGCAGGTGTGATCGTCGGAGCGCTGGTTTTTCGGTGGATGCTTAGGCGTGGGAGGTTCAAGACATTGCTACCATTTGACAAGTCATTCAACAAGTGAGAATATCAATATCCCTATCATGACCAAAGGAGAGTGATTCATGGCTCGTTCTTTAAACAAAGTCCTGTTGATCGGCAACCTGGGACGCGACCCGGAACTGAAGTCCCTGCCTTCCGGATCGCATGTGGCTACCTTCACCCTGGCCACCAATCGAAAATGGAAAGACAAGAACGGCGAGTTTCAAGAGGAGACGCAGTGGCATAACATCGTCTCCTGGGGCCCTCAGGCGGAAACCATCGCCACGTATTTGAAGAAAGGCTCAAAAGTCTTCATCGAAGGGCGATTAACGCACCGTTCCTGGGACGACCCGCAGGGCCAGAAACGCTACATCACTGAGGTTGTAGCGGAGAACTTCGTCTTCCTGGATGCTCCGCCCGAAGGTAGCCGCGGTGGGCGTCCTCCCGTTCCGCCACCCCCCGAGTCGCCTGAGGACGTGCCTGGCGGTGAAGAAGAAGACGTACCCTTCTAAATCCGTGAATCTTTAGCATGGATGCGCTGACACTACCTGAGCAGTTTTTTCGGACAGCGGCCCGATTCGGCGACCGCACAGCCTTTCTGCACAAACCGGGCGACCGATATGTATCCGTCTCATTCCCGGAAGTTTCAGATGAAATCAGGGCGGTTGCATCCGCCCTGATGAGTCTCGGTTTGATGCCTGGTGATCGCGCCGCCATCCTGATGGAGAACCGCCCGCAGTGGATCACTTCGGATCTGGGCATCATGCTGGCTGGAGGCGTTTGCGTACCCCTGCACACGACCTTCAGCCCGCGTCTGATCGCTGCCGTGCTCAAAGATTCCGGCAGCCGGTTCTTGTTGGTTTCCGGTGCAGACAGTCTCGAAAAAGCCGTCCAAATACTCCCGGAATTGCCTGGTCTTGAGAAAATCATCGTCCTGCAGAGCAACCTTTCTGCCGGGTTACCCCCGGAGCGCTTTTTGCTCTGGGATGATTTTCTGAAGTCAGGCGCTAACGAAGCTTCCTTCCCCGCGAGATCGTCCGATGACCTCGCCAGCCTGCTCTACACCTCCGGCACTACCGGCGACCCCAAAGGCGTCATGCTCACCCACCGCAACTTTCTCTCCAACGCCTTCGCCGCCTTAAAAGCGATTCCCTTCAATGAGCAGGATGTCCTGCTCTCCTTCCTGCCCTTGTCGCATTCGCTACCCCGCCTGGGAGATTACTACGCGGCCTGGGTAGCCGCCGGGGCCACTCTCGCCTTCGCCAAGAACCTGAAAGAGTTGCCCAAGAACATCACGGAAATCCGTCCCACTACGTTCATCGCCGTACCTCGCATCTTTGAAAGCGTGCATGACGGTATCCGGCAGAAGATCAGGCAAAAGGGCAAGTTAGCGGAGGCGCTCCTGGCCTGGGGGTTGCGGCAAAAGGTCGAATCACTTTCCTGGAAACTGACCGACCGCCTGCTGTTTGCCAAAATCCGCCACGGGCTGGGAGGGCGGCTGCGTTTCTGCGTCTCCGGAGGCGCGGGTTTGAATCCTTACCTGGCTTGGTTCTTCGGGCAGATCGGCCTGCCGATCTTGGAAGGTTATGGCTTGACTGAGACTTCGCCGGTGGTCAGCGTCAATCGGCTGGGTCGCGCGAAAATCGGCACCGTTGGGCCGCCGCTTGAAGGCGTGGAAGTCACATTGGCCGAAGACCGCGAGATTCTGGTGCGCGGCCCCAATGTCACGCCGGGATACTGGAACAACACGGCTGCCACACGCGAACTTCTGGATGAACAAGGACGTCTGCACACCGGTGATCTGGGCAGTTTTGATGAAGAGGGACACCTTAAAATCATCGGCCGCAAAAAAGAGTTGATCGTCACCGCGGCGGGAAAGAACGTCTGGCCCGAACCGCTGGAAGCGGCTCTGAAAAAGAGCCGTTATATCCTGCAGGCCATGGTGTCGGGCGAAGGGCAGACCTTGATGTCGGCTTTGATCGTGCCGGATTGGACGGCCTTGGAAGGATTCCTCAAAGGGAAAGGCATTGTCGCGCTCCCCAAGGATATCCTGAAACATCCCCAGGTGCTCGCCCTGTACCGCGCCGAAATTGACCGCGTCAACGCCGATCTGGCCGAATACGAACATATCGCACGGTTCACAATTGTCGAGCATGAGTTCACCACCGACCGCGAAGAGCTGACTCCATCATTAAAGCTGGTGCGGCGGGTGATCGCCGCGCATTACGCCGAGGCGCTGGCGGAGATGGGGAGGGGGAAGAGGGGGTGAACAGGGAATAGGGGTCTATGCCGACTTGTGACCTCCTCCACACCTCCTTTCTGCGATTTCTGCTTTCCCCTGTTCCCTTTTCCCGGTTCCCTGCTTATATTAAACCCTCGCCGCTTTTCCGTGTCCAAAGGCTTGGGAATAATATCATTCTTGGGAGAGAACCATGAAGAAGTTCGTTCTGCTGTTTACCCTGGCGGTTGTTGTTCTTTCACTCGCACCGGATAGCCAGGCCATGGAACCCATCCGCATCGTCTTCAATATCCATGACGAGCCGATGACCTCCATCCCGATCCAGAACCGCTACCAAGCCTACCTCAATCGCCGCGCGGAAGATCTCTGGCTGTGCGATACGCTGGCCGTCCTTACCGGCTGTAAGCTGGGCTTAAAATCCAACGGCGAGTTCATGGAATACCTGCACGATGAAGGCGACACGGTGCTGGTGCCTCACTTTCTGGCCGGAGGCCACCAGATCGGCACGCATGTCCACTCGGACATTCGCTTGGGGCCGCACAATTGGCTCTATGTGGGCGGCAACTGTTCACTGGACACCGCCGCGATGGTCTGGGAAGATAACATTGCCATGGTGCAGCTAATGATCACGCCGCAGCAGAATACGGTCATGGAGAGCCAGGTCCCCAACCCTCACCCGCAGAAATACCAATTCATGGTGGATTTTGGCTTCCCCATCACCGGTGGAGGGCCCACGGAGCCTCTCCAGATATATTTCGGACATATTCCCTGGAATCCCTCAAGGCCCTCAGCGGAGAACTTCCTGATCGAGAACGTCAACCAACTCGACTTCATTCAGGTCCCGCATTCGCCGCAAATTGGTGTCGCTGATTGGCATGGGCCGCAAAACGCTCGCGCTTTCTTCGACTGCACGCTTCCCGCTATGAAGGTGGAATTCCTAAAGATCTACATGGAATGGCTGCGCCACGACCGCCTGAACGACGACAATCGCATTTGGTCCTTCGGCTGGGGTACGCACGATCACGTCAATTACCTCTACCGCAGCGTGGAACTGAACCTCCTGCAGTGGCTGAACGATAACTTCGTGGGGCATACCAGCCCTCAAGGGTCATTGATCGCCCAGTATGCCAGCTTCGATGACGTGGCTGAAGCGTTCTGGGCTTGGGAGGCTGCGCACCCCGGACAATCATCGTTCAGTTACACCCCCGGAAATCCCTACCCTTACAGTTATCATGGACTGGTGAATCTGTTGGCCTACAACCATCATCAGGAGGAAATCAATACCTGGCTGCCGCAAGGGATTCACGTCCATGCCTTGGCGGATTCCTCAGATCATGAACGCTGGCTGCTATGGAAGGATAATGGTCAGGCCATCATTAATTTCAGCTCGGTCTACTCGCAACCGCTGCTATCCTATGATCCCATCAGCGGACAAGCCGCCAATGTGTCACCGACCAGTGTAACCGTGACTGAAGAACCTCTACTGCTGGCGCCGGTCGGTTCGATTCCCCAGTTCGACGTCACTCTGACGCCGGTCAATCCTCCGATTTTCATCCCGGCGCAGGGTGGTAACTTCAACTTTAACGCCTCCGTTGTCAATATCGGCCCGAACCAATCTCCCTTCAGCGTCTGGGCGCGCATGAGACTACCCAACGGCGTTTGGACAGCGCCCACTTTGGGGCCGGTGACTGTAAACCCGCCGGTGAACACGACCATCACCCGGCTTCGCACTCAATCCATACCCGGAACCTATCAATCGGGAATGTACCGTTATGTCGGTTATTCTGCTTTGAATTACCCTGGTCCGGTCATAGACAGCAGTTCTTTCACTTTCATCAAGACGGTAACTGTGGGGGGTAGCCCTTGGATCGAGGAAGCTTCCTGTTCCGGGGAGTTGTTCCCCGGAGAAGAATTACCCTCAGCTTCGGTCGTGTCAACGTTTGACCTGGTCAGTATCAGTCCCAATCCGTTCAATCCCACCACAATTATCAGCTATCAGCTATCAGCTATCAGCCATGTCAGTTTACGAGTATACGACACTGCCGGGAGATTGGTGGCTACGTTAGTAGACGGCTGGCAAAATGCAGGGACGAATGGAGTATACTTCGACGGATCGAGGCTGGCGTCGGGATTGTATTTCGTGAAGATGCAGGCGGGGGATTACTGCGCCGTGAAGAAGATGATGTTGGTGAAATAGGCTGCGTTTCATCGCAATAAATTCACAAGCGCAGGGGCACAAGAATCTGTGCCCCTGCGTGTCTCGAAAAATAAATCATAGATTACCTTCCTGGCTTGACTTTGGAAGAATAATTGCATATATTATGTCGTAATTAGGAAGGGCAGGAAAGATGAAAACGACGCTTTTTATCTTGTGCATGCCTATCTTGGCCTTTGCTCAACCTCTCCCCCTTCAGTTCCAGCTTCAACCGGAAGCTTTCCCGGTGCAAATTGGGACTTGGCAGCCCTTCTGCCCCTGGGCGGGAGGCAATGATGCTACCACACCGGAATTTTGCGACCTGGACGGAGATGGAGATTTGGACTATTTTAGCGGCGCTTACGATCACTTTTGGTTATTTAAAAACAATGGCACCTCTTCCAATCCACAATTTGATTATGTTAGCTCCTTTTTCGATTCCCTTGTCTGTTTGGGTGGGGCTGGAACGGCGCATGAGCCCAATATAATTTTTGCCGATATGGATGGCGATGGAGATCAGGATGCCGTCACCAGTGTTCAATATCTGGGCATCGCCTGGAACCAAGGCACACCTACACAGTGGGATTTTAGCCAAGGCATTGACACGCTTTTGGATATTAATGGCCAACATGTAGGCACCGTACGTTTTGGGATTGCCGATATTGATGCTGATGGCGATCTTGATCTTTTTACAGAAGATTGGTCGCCTAATGCCTTGCGCTTCTGGGAAAACGTCGGTACGCCTCAGATTTATTCCTATCAATTGGTAAACAGCAATTGGCAGAACTTGCAAGCTAGTGGTGGTAGTCTCGCACCTTGCTTTGGGGATATGGATACTGACAATGACCTCGATCTTTTAATCGGCACCGCTCAGGGCAATATCCGCTATTATCGCAACGACGGCAGTCCCACCGCCCCGCAGATGACCCAAGTTTCATCCAACTACCTGGGCTTGGATGTGCAGGAGGACGCTTCCCCCAAACTGGCCGACATTGATGGGGATGGGGATCTAGACTTGTTCGTGGGTAGAAGCCCCGATCCGGGGCAAAGCAGCACTCAGGGTGACGTATATTTCTATC
>JAGVQJ010000066.1 GCA_020051775.1 Calditrichota bacterium
CCTGGCGTATGCCAACACCACGTTCAGCTATCCGGCCATTGATTCATCCTCGTTCACCTTCACCAAATCCACCGCCGGGGGCGGCGGAGAGTGGGTCGCGGAAGCGACTTGCACCGGTGAACCATTTCCCGGCGAGCAGCCAATTGCTGCCTTTATCCCTTCGGGTTTGGAACTGAAGGCCAATCCCAATCCCTTCAATCCCTCTACCGCTATTAGCTACGAGCTACAAGTTGCCAGCCATATCAGTCTGAAGGTCTATGATACTGCCGGGCGGCTGATCAGCACGTTGGTGGATGGCTGGCGGGAAGCTGGGACACACAGCGCGACATTTGATGGTTCGGGTTTGGCGGCGGGAGTGTATCTGGTCCGGTTGGTGGCGGGAGGAAGCGTACAGGTTGAAAAAATAGTCCTACTGAAATAGGTTGCAAGATCCCCCCCATTCCCACCCTTTTTAAGGGGGGAGATACGGAAGGCGCCTGAACAGCGCCTTTTATTATTTGTGATCTCTTTCACGGTGAATATTTTCACTTTTATGAATTATTATTTGACATTACCAGAGAAATTGACTATACTATAACTTATACTTTTAAACACAGGTTTTATACCGGGGAATCACTAAAAAGGAGATTATCATGAGAAAGGCAATTATTTTAGGGCTGATGATGGTCGGAATGCTGCTGTTAGTGCAGGGAGTAGCCGGCCAGCCGCCGGATACTTTATGGACGCGCACGTACGGCGGGGGCAATAATGATTACTGCTATAGTGTGCAGCAGACAATTGACGGCGGATACGTCATGGCCGGGTGGACGTATTCCTCCGGCGCCGGAGGAGCCGATGTCTATTTGATCAAGACGAACAGCTTGGGCAATGCGGTCTGGACTCAAACCTATGGCGGGAGCAGTAGCGATTATGGTTACAGCGTGCGACAGACTTCCGACGGCGGCTACATCATCGTCGGAGAAACTTCGTCCTATGGTGCGGGCAGCGGCGACGTGTACCTGATCAAAACGAATGCGATGGGCAGTCAAGTTTGGATGCACACTTACGGCGGGATTTATAATGATTACGGTTACAGTGTGGAGCAGACCTCGGATAGCGGGTACATCGTGGTCGGATATACCTTTTCGTTCGGTTCCGGTGGCAGTGATATCTTCCTGATCAAGACGGACGCCAACGGCAATCCCCTCTGGAATAACACGTTCGGAGGGAACAATGATGAGCAGGCCTTCAGCGTGCAACCGATCTCAAGCGGCGGTTACATCATCGCGGGAGACACGAGGTCTAGCGGTGCAGGTGCTTATGACGTCTACTTGATTAAAACAGACTCAATTGGCAATTCGGTTTGGAGTCACACCTATGGGGGCAACCAGGATGATTATGGCTGGAGCGTGCAGCAGACTGCTGACGGGGGGTATGTCATTACTGGTACTACATTTTCCTATGGCGCCGGTGCCAGCGACGTTTATCTGCTTAAAACCGATGCCGTTGGCAATCAAATCTGGCAGCACTCCTTCGGTTGGGGCAATAGCGAGGAAGGTTTCAGCGTCCAACAGACCTCGGATAGTGGGTACGTCATTGCTGGATATTCGGGCTACCTCTCGATAAACACTTCGGATGTTTATTTAATCAAAACGGACACTGCGGGTAATCTTGTCTGGCAGTCCCTCTTCGGCGGCACCGATGGTGATATTGGCCGCAGTGTGCAGCAGACTTCGGATAACGGGTACGTCGTCGCTGGATATACCCTGAGCTACGGCGCGGGGTCTTATGACGCCTATTTAATTAAGACGGAAGCAGAAGGCCCCCCGCAGCTTGATGTCACTCTCACCCCGATCAACCCGCCCATCATCATACCCGCCAACGGCGGTAGCTTCAACTTTAATGCTTCCGTGCAGCGCACGGTGGGACCACAAACGCCGTTCTCCGTCTGGGCGAGGATCAAATATCCAAACGGGACATACACCAATCCCACTCTGGGGCCGGTGACCATCAATCCACCAGTGGGAACGACCATCACGCGCTTGCGTAACCAGAGCATCCCCGGGTCGTGGCCTTCGGGGTTATACACTTACCTGGCGTATGCCAACACCACGTTCACCTATCCTGCAATTGATTCGTCATCGTTCCCCTTCACCAAATCCACCACCGGGGACGGCGGCGTTACTGTCTGGGAAGCCACTTGCAGCGGTGAACTGTTTCCCGGCGAGCAGCCAATGGCTGCTTCTCCCCCTTCGGGTCTGCAACTGAATGTTGGTCCCAATCCGTTTAATCCGACCACGGCCATCAGCTACGAGCTACGAGCCGCGAGCTTCGTGACTCTGAATGTTTACGATACTGCCGGGAGGGTAGTCAGTGCCTTAGTGGACGGCTGGCGGGAAGAGGGAACGCACAACGTCACCTTCGATGGATCGAATCTGGCGGCGGGGGTACTTCTGGTTCGATTGGAGGCGGGAAACCAAGTCAATGTAGAGAAGATCATACTGCTCAAATAGCAAAATCGCGTAGGGGCAGGCCCCTGTGCCTGCCCAAAGGTAGGCATGATCCCTTCCAGGGCGACCACAGGGGGTCGCCCCTACAGTTTCCGACAATTGGCAAATATCTTCTCTTTGCGATTAAAAGCGCTTGCTTTTTCCGATTTTCCTTTGTATACTATTGTGAACTTCATAATTCTGAATTCATAATTCATAATTTACAAGGGGTTGGCATGAAGAAGTCGGTCGTATTTTGCGTGATTTTTACAACGGTGCTGGGATGGGCGCTGGGGGCGGGGGCGCAGGATAGTTTGAATGTGATGAAAATCGGTCAAATCCCCCATTGGGATTCTGCTTACGGTGTGGCTGTTTCCGGCTCCTATGCCTATGTTGCGGATGGAGATGCTGGTCTGCGGGTAGTGGACGTCTCCAATGTGGCAGCGCCGCAGGAAGTTGGCTATTACGACACGCCGGAATTTGCACTTGATGTGGTCGTTTCCGGCTCCTATGCCTATGTGGCGGATGGAGATGCTGGTCTGCGAGTAGTGGATGTCTCCAATGTGGCAGCGCCGCAGGAAGTGGGCTATTGTGTCACTCCGGGGGAGTGCGCGACCGGTGTAACCGTCAGCGGCTCCTATGCCTATGTAACGGACTGTTTTCTTACTTGTCTTCGGGTGGTGAACGTCTCCAACCCATCCGCGCCGCAGGAAGTGGGCTGCTGCGGCTCTATGGACCAAGTTAACGATGTAGCCGTTTCCGGATCCTATGCCTATGTAGCGTCTGGAGCTGCTGGTCTGCATGTAGTGAACGTATCCAATCCAGCAGCACCGCAGGTAGTAGGCTCCTGCGGAACTCCAGGATTTGCACAAGATGTGGTCGTTTCCGGTTCCTATGCCTATATGGCGAATGAGTGGGCTGGTTTACAGGTGGTGGATGTCTCCAACCCAGCCGCACCGCATGAAGAGGGCTATTGCATTCCGCCGGGTAATGCATGGGGTGTGGCAGTTTTCGGCGCCTATGCCTATGTGGCGGACTTTAATTCTGGTCTGAGGGTGGTGAACATTTCCAACCCGGCAGCTCCGCAGTTGGTGGGATCTTACAATTCTCCGGGCACTGCTTTTGGAGTGGCCGTTTCCGGTTCCTTTGCCTATGTGGGAGATGCATCTGCTGGTTTACGGTTAGTAAACGTCTTTAACCCAACATCGCCCTATGAGGTTGGCTTTTACGACCCTCCAGACTTTGTTTACGGTGTGACCGTTTCCGGCTCCTTTGCCTATGTGGCGGATGGATCTGCAGGTCTGCGGGTGGTGAACGTCTCCAACCCAGCAATGCTGCAGGTAGTGGGCTATAACAATACGCCGGGCATCGCTCGCAGTGTAGCAGTTTCTGGCTGCTATGCCTATGTGGCGGATGGATCTGCAGGTCTGAGGGTGGTGGACGTTTTAAACCCGGCAGCGCCGCAGGAAGTGGGCTATTGCGACACGCCCGGATCAGCTTACGGTGTGGCCGTTTCCGACTCTTATGCGTATGTGGCTGACTATGATGCTGGTCTGAGGGTGGTGAACATTTCCAACCCGGCAGCACCGCAAGAAGTGGGCTATTGCGAAACGCCGGGAGAGGCTCGTGATGTGGCTGTTTTCGGCTCCTATGCCTATGTGGCGGATTATACTGCTGGTCTGCGAGTGGTGAACATTTCCACCCCGGCAGCGCCGCAGGAAGTGGGCTATTGCGACACGCCAGGATATGCTTGGGGTGTGGCTGTTTCTGGCTCCTATGCGTATGTGGCTGACTATTATGCTGGTCTGAGGGTGGTGAACATTTCCAACCCGGCCGCGCCGCAGGAAGTAGGCTATTTCAACACTCCGGGATATGCTTCTAGTGTGGCCGTTTCCGGCTCCTATGCCTATGTGGCGGATGGATCTGCAGGTCTGCGGGTGGTGAACGTCTCCACCCCGGCAGCGCCGGAGGAAGCGGGCTATTACGACACACCGGGCGCTGCTCGCGGTGTGGCCGTTTCTGGCTTCTTTGCTTATGTAGCGGATGATCCTCATTTCGAAATTTACCAGTTTACTCCCTCATCTTTGAGTTTAGAAGTCATCCTAAATCCCCTCAATCCTCCCATCATCATCCCCGCCAACGGCGGCAGTTTTCAGTTCAATGCTTCCGTGCAGCGCACGGTGGGACCACAAACGCCGTTCGTCGTCTGGGCGCGGATCAAATACCCGAATGGAACGTACACCAATCCCACCCTGGGGCCGGTGACGATCAACCCGCCGGTGGGAGTGACCATTACGCGCCTGCGCAACCAGAACATCCCCGGATCGTGGCCTTCGGGTGAATACACCTACCTCGGGTATGCCAACACCACGTTCAGTTATCCGGCGATTGATTCATCATCGTTCCCCTTCACCAAATCCACCGCCGGGGACGGCGGCGCTACCGTGTGGGATGCGACCTGCACCGGCGAACTGTTTCCGGGCGAGCAGCCAATGGCTGCCCTTATCCCTTCGGGTTTGGAACTGAAGGCCAATCCCAATCCCTTCAACCCCTCTACCGCTATTAGCTACGAGCTACGAGCAGCGAGCTACGTGAGACTGAATGTCTATAATACTGCCGGGAGGCTGGTCAGCACCCTGGTGGACGGGTGGAGGGAAGCGGGGACACACAGCGCGACTTTTGACGGTTCGGGACTGGCGGCGGGGGTGTACCTGGTACGGTTGGAGGCGGGGAGGGAAGTCATGGTACAAAAAATGGTGTTGCTGAAATAGGGCAATTATCTCCCCCAACAGATCCCCCCTAACACCCTTGACAAGGGGGGTAAAAAAAGGCGCCTCGCGGCGCCTTTAACTGTCTCCGGATTCCAGCTTTCGCTGGAATGACACGGTCCCTATCCCCCGTTCTTCACTTGTCGTTTGAAGATATTCTGCAAAACGTAACCTGCCATCTGGGGATTTTCTTTCAAGCGGCGCACGGAATAGGGATACCATTGCGATCCGAAGGGGACGTAGACGCGCAATTTATGTCCGGCGGAAATGATAATGCGGCGCAGCTCTTCGTCCACGCCCAGGAGCATCTGGAATTCGTAGCGGTCACGGGGCAGTCCCAGGTTGCGGAGGATCCGCAGCGCTCCCCAAACCATCATCTCATCATGAGTGGCGATGCCGATATAGCAACCGCCAGAGAGTAATCTATCCAATAGATGCAGGAAATTTTCGCGGATAATTTCTCGGTCGGTGTAGGCAATGGAGCGTGGTTCGTTGTAAATCCCCTTGCAGAGGCGCAGATTGGCCTGCATGGGGATCAGGAAGTCCAGGTCGCCGTCGGTGCGACGCAGGCGTGCCTGGATGACGGTGCCTACGGCCAGTCCCTCTTCCTTTAGCTTGCGATAAATCCAGAAAGTATCATCGGTGAAAGGGTGGTCTTCCATATCAATGCGCACGAAGATGCCGCGCTCTTGAGCATGAGAGGCGATACTGCGGATGGTATCGAGGCAGAACTCGCGGTCGAGCTTCAAGCCCATTTGAGTGGGTTTCAAGCTGATGTTGGCGTCCAGTTTGTCCCGAACAATGGCATCCAGCGCCTGGCGGTATTGATCGGCAAAGGCGGTGGATTCTTCGCGCCGGGTAACGCTTTCACCCAGCACGTCAATGGTGGCACAGGCTCCTAAAGTATTCAATTTGCGAGTTACGCGGAGAGCGTCTTCCAGCTTGTCACCGGAGATATATCGAGCTGAAAAATACCCGACAATGGGTTTGGGGACGATGGGGATGGTACGAGCAATGAATTCATTTAGCAGGTTCATGGTGCACAGCTCCGGGAATCGAAAAAATTTTCCGTGCACAATTTAATGAAAAAAAACGCCTTACGCAAGAGAAACTCCAGATTTCAGATAAGGTATTTAAAGCGGATTGATCTCCTCGAAGGCTCCCATTTGACGGTTCTTGCGGACATTGTCCCAGGTGAAATAGCGACCATTCATGGCGATATAAACTCCGGGCGGGAGCGTTTGCGCAAAAGCGATGGCGCTGCCCAAGTTGAACATACCGTCCGAGCTGCCGAAGGTGAAAGGGATCATAGCCCCGGTAATAACCACGGTTTTACCGGTAATGAGTTTTCCCATGACTTGGGCCGTCTCCACCATCGTATCGGTGCCATGGGTGATAACGATGCGTGTTTCTTCAACTTTGAGGCAATTCTGGGCGATGGAGAGGCGATCTTCTTCCGTCATGTCGCGGCTGTCAATCATCATGAGGGTGCGCATCTCCGCGCGGATTTTCATGCGGCCGCGCTGCAACATGTGCGGTACATGCGTGTCGCGGAAGAACAGTTCGCCGGTGATCTCATTGTAGTCTTTATCAAAGGTGCCACCGGTGATGAAAACACGGATTCTATTTGGCATGCTTACCTCATAAAATAATCGGCGGTAGCTCCGCCGATTGTCGTACATTCAAGTCAGGGTGGGCGATATTGGGTTCGAACCAACGACCTCCTGCTTGTAAGGCAGGCGCTCTGAACCAGCTGAGCTAATCGCCCTTAGGTTTGCCCGAGCGTTTCAAGATAGCTATGGGAATCAGCACGCAGTAACCGATGATCAGCAGAATCGGCGCCAGATGCAGTGACAGAAAAGAATTCCAAGGTCCCTGCATCATCGCAATAAAACCGAGGACGATCACCACGATCCCCGCCAGGAAGAAGCGGTAATTTACACGATCGAAAATACCCCAATTACCGGTTTTGTGCGATTGCCGTCTGGTTTTAGTCTGAGCGCTCATAGTTTATTCCAAGATTGGAGGTTAGTGCCTGCCCGAAGTTAAACGTTCAATTTACGATTAATTTCCTGCAAAAGCAAGGAATAATGTCAGAGGCTTCGTTTCACATTTACAGATCACAGGCTCGAAACCTCCACAGTTCCTTTTACTCGCTGCATTCGATCCTTTTCAGCAGACGCTTCCATTCACGATTTACGCGTTCCTGCATGGCGGCGATTGCTTGATCGTTCAAGTGCTTGAATCGTCCCTGCAAGCGAACGTATTCCTTAATCGGCACATCTTTAGATTGACGCGAAAGCGTATAGTGAGTGCCGTTTTCGACTTCGTAGAGCGGAAAGACATTCGTATCCACGGCCAGCCGACTGATTTTGATCGAATCGCTCTCTACTGATTTATGCCCCGGAGGACAGGGGCTGAAGATATGCAGCAGACGAAATCCGGTCATGGCTTTGGCTTTTTCCAGCTTGCGGGTTAAATCGTCCGGGAAGGCGACAGTAGCAGTGGCAGCATAAGGTATCCGGTGTGCGGCCATGATCTCCACCAGGTTCTTCTTAGGCTCTTCTTTAGGATGTTGAGACGGTGTGGTCGTGGTCCAGGCGCCCACCGGTGTGGCCGAGGAACGCTGGATGCCGGTATTCATGTAGGCTTCATTATCATAACAGATGTAGAGGATGTTCTCGTTGCGCTCGGCGGTGGCGGATAGAGCGCCGAACCCGATGTCGAATGTACCGCCATCGCCCGCCCAGGCTATAACGGTGACGTCCTTGACGCCTCGCATGTCGAGCGCGTGCCGCACGCCCGTAGCGGTGATGGCCGCAGTCTCAAAAGCACAGTGCACCACCGGTACTCCAGCACTCGAATACGGGAAGGGGCCATCAATGACCGCCCAACAGCAGGCGGGAACGCACAATACGGTACGCGGGCCCATGATTTTCAGGCAGGTGCGCATGGCCAGGGCAGCGCCGCAGCCTGGACAGGCCAAGTGCCCCGAACTCATGATTTCCCGATCGGGTATTTCGTAAGTAATCTGGCCTTTTACTTCAGGCGACATGATTTATCTCCGGTTGTGATTTTGCTGTGATTTCAACTATACCTACGCCTTCAATTCGATCCAGTTCAAATGCCGGTCAGTCTTTTCGGGGTGATGGGTCTTGGACAGGATCTCGTTTATGGTTATCGGCGTCACGTCGCGGCCGCCCAACCCGGCGATGAAACCGTAGACGGCGGGGCGATCCTTCTCGTCCAAGTCGTACAAGGCGGCTTTGATCTCCTGTGCCCAGATGCCGCCGAAGCCGGGGCAGATGTTGCGGTCTATCACTCCCACTTTGGGCACACCGCGTAATGCTTCCCGCACCATTTCGATGGGGAACGGTCGAAAAGTGCGCATTTTCAGTAGACCCACCGCTTCGCCGCGGTCGCGCCACTCGTCAATGGTATCTCGCGCCGTCGAGGTGATGGTCCCGGAAGTCACCAGGACGGTTTCGGCGTCTTCGCAGCGGTATTTCTCGATCAGCCCGTAAGAACGACCGAAGCGCTGACGGAACTCGCGATCAACATCCACCGCCACTTGCAAAGCCTGATCCATGCCTTCCTGTTGCAAGTATCGGAATTCCTGATAGACATCTGTGCCGGCCATGCCGCCAAAGGCGCGCGGATTGTCCACATCCACGATGAGATCGCCCTGGTAAGGCGGCAGAAAGGCGTCGCAATCGGCCATAGCGGGAATGTCAATGGCTTCGGCGGTGTGCGAGAGAAAAAAGGCGTCCAGCACCACCATCACGGGTAACTTGATGATCTCAGCAATTTTGAAGGAGTGCAGAATAGTGTCCAGCACTTCCTGGTTGGTTTCGCAGTAAAATTGCAGCCAACCGGTGTCGCGCTGAGACAAGGTATCGTTCTGATCCGTCCAGATGGTCCAACCGGGCGCCATGGCGCGGTTGACGTCGGCCATGACAACGGGCAGGCGCGCTAAGGCCGCCCAGTGAATCAGCTCGTGCATCAGCGCCAGCCCTTGCGCTGAGGTGGCGGTGAAAGCGCGGGCTCCGGCCTGGGACGCTCCGATGCAGCCGGCCATCGCCGAGTGTTCGGATTCCACCTTGATGAAGCGGGCGTTCAATCTGCCGGACGAGACCAACTCGGCGATCTCCTCGATGATAGTGGTCTGCGGGGTTATAGGATAGGCGGAAACAACCTGGGCGCGGGCGCACATCACGCCCCAGGCCACTGCCTGGTTTCCAGTGAGGACTTTTTGCATGGGTTACCTTGTTGCTGTTAGCGGGTTTTCCTTGAAAGCTCTATTTCCACAACCCCTGTTCTACCAGCCAGCGAGCCAGCTCGCCGGCCACTTTGCGGCTGCCGGCGGCGTTGTAGTGCATGTCCGGGAGAATGTTGCCGCCGCGCTCGATGCAGAAATAGGACTCCTGTCCTATCACGGTTGACAAACCCAAGTCCAGCACTTTTTGTCCCTGATCCTGCAAGAGTTTAATATAAACGAGGTCGCTGGGTCTGCCAATCGAATGCAAGAGTGGAAAAGAAATAAAGGCGATGGGAACATTCAGTTCATGAGCCGTGCGGATAAAATCGAAGACGACCTGCGGAGCCTGTTCGGCCGCCGCAGTCTGGGCGGGCTTATAATTTACGGCGCGCCCTCCCCCACCTCCACTGAATTTGGATATTTGGCGATAGAGACGAAACAGCGCCGTATGAGCGATCAATTTATTGGGGAAATAGAATAACTTCGCCATGCCCCCGGATCGCTGTCGCTCTTTCTGGGGAGTCAAGGAAGCTTCAGTTTGATCCTCCGTCATGATCGTGCCGAAGGGATCCTCGCTAGGGAAAAGGTCGTTATGGCAGATCCCCACGAGAACCATCTCAGGCTTCAATGGGGGCGCCAGACGCTGCATTTGAAACAGGTACTGCTGAAATCCGTAACCGATTACCGCTGCGTTGACGACACGTGGTGGATGCTGAGGCGTTTGTCGGGTCAGTTCAGATTGCAACCGCGCGGGAACGGTTTGGCTATCAGACAACCCTACCCCGAAAATCATGGAGTCGCCCAGAAACAGGATAATGCGAGCGGAATCCGGGGCAGGGAGTTCCATGCGGCAACCGAGGGAGTCGGTGCGCAGATCAAATCCCCACCAGCGAGCCGAAAAGTTGGCTTTATTGGTAAAGGCGCCGAGGTTGGCTGGCGTAAAGATATCGTCCTGCGGCACCAAGGTGATGATGTTATCCAAGTTCTTGCGCCGCACGCTGCGATCTTGGAATACAAAGTAAAGGCGAGTGACAATCTCGCCTAAGACCAGAGCGATCAGAAGGCTACAACACAGTAGCAACAGATTTTTCGCCAGTCGTCCCATCAAGTTTTGGTTGTCCCAGCAGGTGATTCTCAAGCAGCCAGCGGCTGATTTCAGCGGCGACTACGCGGCTGCCGTTGAGATTAAAGTGGATATCCGGTTTGAGCCGTCCGCCGGATTCGCGCAGGAAATAGAGATCTTTTTCCAGCGTTTTAGAAAAACTCATATCCAGAACCGGCTGTCCCGCATCTTCCAGCAACCGGCAGTAAACGACCGGGCTGGGTTGCCCCAAGGTTTCGTATTGCGGAAAATAAACGAAAGCCAGCGGCAAATTCAATTCGTGAGCCGTTTGGAGGAATTCGTTCACCAGACTGGGAGCGCGGTTCATTTCGGCGGTCATCACGGCCCCAGCGTTGGTCGCTTTCGGTCGGCGAAGTTTTGTTGGGATGCCGGATTGGCGCCAAACCTGGTAAAGCGCAGTGCTGCGTAAAAGTGCTTTGAAACAATTCAGGGGCGCGTCGCAGTCTGTGGAGACCGAATGAGTCCGGGTCAACGCATTAGGAGACACTCCAGGCCGATCTGCCAGAACGGTGCCAAAAGGATCCTCGTTGGGCAACAGGTCATTATAACAAATTCCAACCAGCACCAATCCCGGACGCAACGCCGGTGCTAATCTGCGAAGCTGATATAAATACTGTTGGAAATCGTAACCAATAACTCCGGCGTTGACTACCTTGGTTGGCCGTTCTGGATTCAATCGGTTGAGATCCTGCTGCAACAGCGCTGGTATAGTGGAACTGTCCGGCAGGCCCAACCCGAAAATCATCGAATCGCCCAGAAACAGGATGACTCGGGAATTATCCGGAGCTTCGGTTCCCACGCGGCATCCCAGCGAATCCGTGTGGATGACCTGCCCCCACCAGTGCAGCGTGCGGTTGGCATCATTTGCGAAGCTCCCGGGCCACGCTGGAATGAATAGACTCTCTTTATCTACTTGAGTAAGAATGTTGGCCTGGTTTCTCTCCTGCAGTATCTTTTCCTGGTAATGCAGGAATATCCGTGCTGCTACTTCGCCCAATAGGAGCGCAACCACCAAGCTGATGCCAATAAGCATCGAATTCATTAATAAACGCTTTAACATAATGGTGACCAATCGTTAATGTTGAGTTACACAAAATTATATTGTTCGTGTTGATGCTGCTATAACTGACAGCGCCAGATCGCTCGGCCTTTTCCCCGCCGTACCGCCTTGACAAAACCAGCATGAGCGAAAGCAGACTCCAAGCCGGTGTAGACGAATGCGTCTGGCAAACGACCATAACGCGCGGGCGAGGGGTAACCCTCCACTATGCGCGCTCCATGTTCCCGAGCATATTCCACTGCTGCCCGCAGTAAGGCTTTGGATACACCCTGGCTGCGAATCTTTTTCGCAATGAAAAAGCAGACCACCGACCAGACCGGCTGATCATCTATCTTCTTCAAGACCCGCGAACGATCTAGTGTCGGAAAGGACTCTCGAGGAGCAACACAGACCCAACCAGCGGGTTCGCCGTTCTGATACGCCAACAGCCCCGGAGCGGGAGCTTTTTTGACGATCTCATTAAATGCCAAACGATTCTTCTCGCCTTTTTGTTGGTCGAATTGTGAGCGAGAGAGTCTCCAATACATGCACCAGCAGCCGCTGCAAGCGCCTCGCAGGCCGAATAATTTCTCCAGATCACCCCAACGATCCGGGGTAAGCGGGTGGATATCGTAAGAAATCAAAATCTTCCTCAATTATGCTTGCTATGCGGCGATTCGACCTTTAATGACTTCCGCCAACACTTCCGGCTCGTCTGTACCAAGGCGGAACAAACGACCGCTCTTCAACTTGAGTTCAACCGCTTTTGTGCCGCTGATATTCCAAATCCATCCGCCGGGGATGATGTGAATACCCAATCCGTACCACCAGGGATTGGTGACCGGTTGAATCGAGGCGATGTCGGATAACGGGATTCGTTTGCCGATAATCCCAATGCCGAAATAGGCACGCACGAAGTGCTCATCCACCTCCACGGTCAACCGAAAGAACAGGGACAGCACCAGCGCCATGATGAAGGCGACTCCCAACAATCGCAGTAGAATGACCTGGTCGCTGGGATGCACAATCCCCGCCTGTTTTATCTGGCCCATGCTGACGCCCACCGCGATCAGCAACGCGACCAGCACCAGACCGACCAGAAGCCAGATGAAGATCCCCTGTTGACTATGCTGATACATAGCACACCCTGGAACTTACTTCAGCACTTTAATAGAGATGGCGTTGCGAGGACATTCAGCTACGCACAAGCCGCAACCCTTGCAGTAATCGTAATTGATCTGATAGCGCCCACCCTCCTTGCGGGAGATGGCCGCATCCGGGCAAAAGACCAGGCAATTGTCGCATTCCGGACAAGTGCCGCACGAGAAACAGCGCTGCGCCTCCTGAAGCGCTGCCTCTTCGGATAGACCCGTATACACTTCTTCGAAACCACGCACCCGTTCGGGGAGATCTATTCCCCGAGGTTCTATGCGCTCTTCCAGATTGAAATAGGCTGGATTGATTTCCTTCCATTCAACCTTGTGTCGGCTGTGATCCTTTAAGGATCGTTCGATTTCATCACAAGGCGGCAGCTCGCTTTTTTGTAAATACGCGTCTATGGCAATGGCGGCCTGGCGACCACGACCGACGGCATGAGTGACTGTACCTTCGCCGGTGGCGGTGTCGCCTCCGGCGTAGATTCCAGGAACATTAGTGCGGCCATAGCCATCCACGATGACTCCCCAGCTTTCGGCCTTCACATCCGACGACAGGAAACGCAGATCAGGCTGTTCGCCAATGGCGGTAATGACCATATCGGCATCAATGTCGAAATTGGAGCCTTCGATTGGCACCGGTCGGCGACGCCCGTAAGAATCTGGTTCGCCCAGAGCCATGCGGACGCATTCGACTTTCAATACCTTTCCTTTGGCGCTACCATGCACTTTCACCGGCAGCGTCAGGAAGTCTATGGGGATGCCTTCGGCCAGGAGGTCATCCACCTCTTCGGCGATGGCCGGCATCTCTTCTCGCGAGCGGCGGTATACAACTCGTGGTTTGGATCCCATGCGCAGCACCGAGCGAGCGACGTCCATTGCCGTGTTGCCCCCGCCCACCACGACGATACGGTCAGCCAGTTCGATGTTATCATGGAAGCTGATCTTGCGTAAAACTTCGATGCCGGGGATGACGTCTTCCAGTTCTTGACCTTCAGCGCCGAGGCTGCGCGATAAGTTGAAACCAGTGCCGATGAACACGGCATCATGGCGTTTGCGCAGCTCTTCGAAACTTATATCGCGGCCAACAGCCGTATTCAACTTCAATTTGATGCCATGCGCCAGGATGAATTCGATCTCACGCTGCAGGACGGCTTTGGGCAGGCGGTAATCCGGGATGCCCAGCCGCATCATGCCGCCGGGTTCTTGCAGAGCATCATAAATGGTCACCGGGTAGCCGCGTCGCGCCAACTGATAAGCACAGGAAAGTCCCGCCGGACCTGCTCCGATGACACCAACACTCTGCGATTTTTCACCTGCGATGAAATCTGGTTTCAAGTCCAAATCGAAGCCGGAATCAGCCAGATAGCGTTCCAGCATGTGGACGTTAACCTTCCCACCCATATTGCCGCGATTGCACTCCGCCTCACAAGGGTGGGGACAGACACGGCCACACACGCCTGGAAAGGGATTCGTGTTTAAGATCAGCCGCAGGCCTTCTTCGTATTTACTTTCCCCCAGCAAGTGAATGAAATCCACAACGTTGGTTCCGGCGGGGCAGCTCAAATTGCAGGGAGCGGCTTTGTCCTCGTAGTACGGTTCGGCGTTGCGCCAGGAGGCGGTTTTATTGACCGACATTTTACCCAGCGAAGCCGGAGCTATAGGTAGATCGCGGTACGATTTTATGTTAATTTTTCCGTTGCTCATGGTGGATTATCCAGTATATTTCTAAAAACGGGTGCGGGTCGCTAAAGCCGCGCAGGTTCCAAGGCGGCAACTTCGTTGTAAGCGTCCTTGGCAGCTTGGATATTTGCCTCGACTTTTACCGGCACGTCTTCTTTGATGGCTTCCAAGACCGATTCGAGGCTGACCAGTCCGGTGACTCTGGCCAGAGCACCCAGGATGGCGGTATTGACGATGGGTTGGGTGATGGATCCCAATTTATGATCAATGGCGATACGGGCGGCATTAACGGCTACGGGGTGGAAACGGTCGGGGAAGTTGAATTCTGCGATGTCGCGGTCGGTGTTGACCAAAATGGCGGCCCCTTCTTTCAATCCCTGCAGGACGTCATAATACTGGATTAGCGAAGCATCCAGCACGACCAGGTGGTCGGGCGCATAAACTTGGTTGCGCAAGCGGATGGGTTTGTCGGAAATACGCACAAAGGTCATGACCGGCGCACCGCGGCGTTCAACGCCGAAAGTTGGGAAGGTTTGTACGTACTTGCCTTCCTTGAAAACGGCCACGGCCAGTAGTTTTCCGGCGATAACGCCACCCTGCCCGCCGCGGCTGTGAAAGCGAAGTTCTATCATGGTTCAGCCGATATATCAATGTATCTGTATCACTTGTTGGGTGTTTGTTCCAGTCAAAAATAGAGCGGGATTTCTTTCATTTCGTCACTGACGCGAATGATCTTGGCGCGATCGTGGGGGTTGTAATTGTGATCCAGCGACCCGAATTTGTAGATGGCGCCCCAGCTCTCGCGTCGGAGTACGTTTCTCCACGAAATACCAGTGATGGGGCGGCGCACCGGCAGGAAATGGAGCAGGTCTACGCCGGAATCACGAGCCAGATCCAGTGCCCGGCGAATGGAATCAGTGGAATCATTCCAGCGAAACAGGAGATATTGCCAGACGATATAGGGGTGTTGCAGGCCTCTCTCGTTACGCCTCTTGACAGCTTGGCGCATACCGGCAACTGCCCGGTTGAAATCGCCGCCGCGCTGGTAGCGTTTGTATTCTTTCTCATTCGAGCCGTCAATTGAGAACGATAGCAGATCCAGAGGTGTATCCAACAGTTTTTCGACATTGCGTTCATGGGCCAGCGCGATGCCGTTGGTGGAGATGGAGACGGTTATTTCCGGATATCCCTTCTTCAAGTAGGTTACGTATTCGTAAGTATGGTTATCCAGCAGGGGTTCGCCGAAACCGAAAAAAAGGAAGTATTTCGTGGTGCGATGTTCGATCACTTCATCCAGCAGTCGATAGACCGTCTCTCGGGATAGCCGCGTGCGCCCACGATGTCCAATCACCACGTCCCGAGGGCAGGCGAGACAGTTCAAGTTGCAGATGGGGGTGGTTTCCAGATGGATGTTCCACAAGAAGGGGGCTACCTTGAAAGGATCCGGTGTGGACTTGGGGATCTTTTCCATGGCAAAACAGAAAGGACAACGGTGCAAGGGCAGGCGGTTGCGCCGAAAACTCTCGCGCAAATCCTCGTATTTCTGACCATGCCAGATATCGCTGATGGAGGAATCATTAATGTTGCCACGGGTCTCAAGGAGGTGGTCGGAACAGACACAGATCAATCCTCCATCCGAAAAAATCAGTGAATTCTTCCCTTCGAAGACGTTGCGGCAGTAGAACCGCTTCCCAGGTCGCAACGGCCGATATATCCAATGGTAGAAGAAGCCCATCACCGCTTCCATCCACCAACGCAACCAGGAATCCAATTTATAGTTTTTACTAACCTTGGGAGTCTTGGCCATGAGTTTCCTCAAACCTCCTCGCTAAAGAGGCGGTAACTGCGTATTGTTTCTACGGGAGGCAAAAAGAGCAAAGATGGCAATGCGATTCACCATTTCGCGCCTTCTGCAAATGAAATGAATTATACAAGTTATGAAAAATTACGGTTAAAACCAAGTGAAAACTGAAAAAAGTAATCTCGAATAAATTCCCTTGCTTTTGTTCCACAAAATGGTTACAATACAGGTTGAGCCTCTTTCGCCACTGTCATCCATACTTTAAAAACTGACGCGCAATCGGAGAATATTCATGTTAAAATACGATTTGCTGGTTATCGGATCTGGACCGGCTGGGGAAAAAGCGGCCGTGCAAGCCGCCAAACTTCACAAGACGGTGGCCATCATTGAAAAAGGCTGGTTAGTCGGCGGTGTGTGTGTGCACACCGGCACCCTACCCTCCAAGACGCTGCGCGAAACCGTTCTGTACTATTCCCGGCTGAAACACCGCTCCGTGTATGGTATTCAGACCTATCTGCGTCAGGATATCAGCATCCAGGAATTGATGTACCGCAAGGAACAGGTAATCCAAAGTGAACTGGACGTGATCGAGGGCCATCTGTTCCGCAATAATATCGAGGTAATTCAAGGCACCGCAGGTTTCGTAGATGCTCATACTTTAGATGTTGAGTTGCCCGACGGGCGCCATGCTGAATTTCTGGCCGAAGTGATCGTCATCGCCACCGGCACCCGACCGCGCCGCCCCCCAGAGATTCCCTTCGATGACCGCACCGTTTACGATGGTGAGACGATCCTGAATTTGGACCTAATCCCGCGCACCATGTCGGTCGTCGGCGGAGGCGTTATCGGTTGTGAGTACGCCTCCATTTTCGCCCACCTGGGCATTAAGATCACGCTATTTGACAGCCGACCGCAGATTCTGGGAAACCTGGATACCGAGCTGGTGGAATCGCTGCAATATCAGATGCGGAAAAGCGGCATCATCCTGCACTTGAATGAAAGTGTCGAAAAAGTAGAAATAGGTGATGATAATCAAGTGATAATCAAGTGCCAAAGCGGGAAAGTTATCAAGTCCGATAAGCTACTTTATACCGTGGGTCGTATCGGCAATACCGATCACCTGGGTTTAGAAAAAATCGGAATTAAACCCACGAATCGAGGTCTTATCCCAGTTAATGAGTATTTCCAAACGGCTTTACCCCATATCTACGCTGCCGGAGATGTGATTGGCGCTCCCATGCTGGCCTCGGTGAGTCAGGATCAAGGGCGGTTGGCGATGGTTCACGCCTTCGGAGTTGCGGACAGTAGCAGTCTGAATCGCCTTTTACCCTATGCGCTGTATACGATTCCCGAAGTGTCCATCGTGGGGGAAACGGAAGAATCGCTGACGAAAAAAAACGTCCCCTACGAGATCGGTCACGCCTTCTACCGGGAAGTCTCCCGCGGGCAGATCATCGGGGAACCGGACGGGATGATCAAGCTACTCTTTCACCTCGACACGCTGGAATTGCTGGGTGTTCACATAATTGGCAACAGCGCCTCGGAACTGATCCATATTGGCCAGGCGGTCATGAGCTTTGGCGGTAAAATCACCTTCTTCATTGATACTGTTTTCAACTATCCGACGCTGGCAGAAGCCTACAAAATCGCAGCCTTGAACGGAATCAACCGTCTGGGGTAAATTCCCTCACTTTCCCAACGTCCTACTCCCCATGCCAAATATTATCCACGTGGCACTGCCGCTGCCTCTGGACAGAACTTTCGCTTACCTTATTCCGCCTGGTCAGGAAGAATTCGCGTTTCCCGGTTGCCGCGCGCAAGTACCTTTCGGCAGGAGAGAGTTGACGGGGGTTATCGTGGACAACGTCTCCTTCGCCGATTCTTCCGAAATTGCAAAAGCCCCCCCCCACCCCCCCCTTGATGAGGGGGGGATATCCGTAAATAAATATAAGCTCCGTCAAGCGCTGAACTTGCCGGACGCGGAGCCATTATTGTCAGAAGAATTACTTGAACTGACGCATTGGATCAGCCAATATTACCTGTGTTCCTGGGGCGAAGCGCTTAAGGCCGCTTTGCCAGCCGGAAATCCTCGATCTCTGAATTTAGCTTCCCGCCGAAAAATTCGCGTGCACACTGCTCTTGAGGCCATTTCCTCTTGCGATGAAGCGCTCCTGCACACTCCTAATGTTGACCAGGCTGCTGCCTTGCAAGCCATTTACAAAAGCCTGGATATCCAAGATGGCCGTACTTTTCTGCTATATGGCGTCACAGGATCCGGAAAGACGCTGGTTTATCAGAAAGCGATCGGGCAGGTACTGGAATCGGGCGGTACGGCGCTGTTATTGATTCCGGAAATATCCCTAACGCCCCAGATGGTGGGGCGCTTCCGGAGCTGCTTCGGAGATAAAGTCGCCCTCCAACACAGCGCCATGACCGCCGCAGAACGCGCGGAAGTATGGAAAGGCATCCACGCCGGGCAGTATTCGATCGTGATCGGCGCAAGGTCTGCGGTCTTCGCGCCACTGGCTAATTTAAAACTGATCGTTGTAGACGAAGAGGGCGATTACAGTTTCAAGCAAAACGAACCCAATCCGCGTTACCACGCCCGGGACGTGGCTCTGGTTCGTGCCCGAATGGTGGGAGCGGCGACCATACTGGGCAGCGCCACTCCCAGCGTGGAGTCATTCCACAACGCTCAAACGAACCGCTATACCTTGCTGGAACTACCTTCTCGCGTGGATAGCGTACCACCGCCGATTATCAAATTCTCGCGGCCGGCAGTGGCTAAAGATCGTATTTTGGGAACCGAATTGGAGCGCGCCATCACGGGGCGATTGCAGCGCGGTGAACAGATCATTCTTCTGCAGAACCGGCGGGGATTTCACACCTTTGCACTTTGCCCCAAATGCGGGGAAATCCTGCGCTGCAAGCACTGTGACGTGAGCATGACCTTACACCGGCCTGCCCAGCTTCGCCCTGATTTGCGGTGTCACCTGTGCGGATATCGCCGCGAGGCGCTTAAAGAATGCCCGGCCTGCGGCGGGGGTTTGCGCTACCAGGGTACGGGAACCCAGCGCGTAGAAGAAGAACTGGCCCGGTTTATGCCCCTTGATAAAGTCATTCGGTTGGATCTTGACACCACCGGCAAACGCGGCTCACATTTTCGCATCCTGCAAGGATTCGCCAGGGAAGAATATTCCGTGTTACTGGGCACGAAAATGGTCGCCCGGGGGCACGATTACCCTAAAGTCACACTGGTGGGCATAGTTTCCGCCGACACCGAATTGGCATTTCCAGATTTCCGCTGCGATGAACGCGCGTTCTCTCTGTATCTGCAGGCTGCAGGCCGTGCCGGACGCGCCGCCGAAAATGGTTCGCCTGGAGAAGTGCTGATCCAAACGTGGCTGTATGATCATCCGGTGCTGGAATTCGTCCGTCGCGGCGATTATCGCGCGTTCTATGATCGGGAAATTCGCTTGCGTCAGGGATTGAATTATCCGCCTCTGGGCTGGATGGTGTTGTTCGGGTTTACCGCCAAGAAAGATGAACATGCACTTGAAGCCGCCCGGAATTTCACAACGTTTGCTTCTAAACGATTCCCCAAGTTGGAATGGTTGGGGCCAACCCCCGCCTACCGCGCCCGGTTAAAGGATAGACATCGGTATCAAGTGGTTCTAAAAACTCCCCGACAAGCTCGGATGGTAGGCTCGACCGTTCGCCGCGGTTTACAAAAAATTATTACCGAATTCCGCGAACATCTACCTGCCTCGGTGCATTTTTTCGTAGATGTGGATCCAATGCAGATCATTTAAGGTTAAAGACGTGTCGTTGAAAGGCCTGATTTATGGATGAAGCCAAAAAGGAAGCTATCCGGGTAAGTTTAGATCACTCGCACGTTCGGCCTGCTCCCCGCCCCCTGGTCCAAACTGTCACCTTTGAGTTGTTGCGCGGCCATCCCAAGGTCGAGATCTTGATGGATAAGAGTAATGAATTCCTGGGTGTGGCGGGGTATACGGAACATGGCCGGCGACACAGTAAAGTCGTGGCCAAGAGCGCTAAAAACATCCTGAAATCCCTGGGGGACGGCGACCGCTTACAGGAACTGGCAGCCATCGCGGGTTATCTTCACGACATCGGCAATGTCATCAACCGCGATCTACACGCGCAGACCGGCGCCGTCCTGGCTTATAATATTCTGACGGAAATCGGCTTGCCTTATAGTGAAATAGTAGAAGTCATCGCGGCTATTGGCAATCATCACGAAGAAGACGGCTTGCCGGTCAACCGAATCTCAGCCGCGTTGATCATCGCTGACAAAGCGGACGTGCATCGTTCGCGAGTCCGCACGACTCGAAGTCTGCGCACGGACATTCATGACCGCGTTAATTATGCCGTCAGCCGATCAGTCGTCAACGTTGATAGAGCCACTCGTTGCATCACTCTTGACCTGACCGTTGACACGCAATTGGCCTCCGTCATGGAATACTTCGAGATCTTCTTGTCCCGCATGTTGATATCCAAGAAGGCCGCCAACTTCCTGGGGATGGAATTCCATTTGATCATCAACGAAAACCATCTGCTTTAGGTCTTTTATGAGCAAGTGGTTGGCTGTTATTTTATGGGCGTTGTCGGCATTCACGGTATTCAGTCAGACGATTGTCTGGAAAGGAAAAGCCGGTGCCGGCTTTATCGTTCATTTTCACAGCGGCGATGAAACCAACGTCGCCGAACTGATCCAAAGGATCGAGAAGGCTCTACCTGAACTGCAGGATCAATTAGGTTCGACGCTGACTCAGCCGGCAAGGATCTATTTAGCTTCCAGCCAAGGGGAATTCGACCAGATAACTCATGGACAACTTCCTTCCTGGTCACAAGGTGTGTCCTACCCCGAGTCGGGGGCTATTGTGTTGAAATCACCCCAGTTTTCCCATGACATCGCAATATTTCAGACCACGGCCATCCATGAACTTGCTCATTTGTTGATAGCGGTAAAAGCCGGTACAGCGGTGCCCCGCTGGTTGACTGAAGGCTTGGCGCTGATGTTGTCGGGCGAGGGTCCGGGCAAACCTTTGCTGCCGATTTCGCGAGCTCTCTGGGCGAGTAAATTGCTATCGCTGGAAGATGTTGAGAACGTGGACTCGTACTCGCATAACGAAGCTGAACTGGCCTATGTGGAAAGTTATAATGCCGTCGAGTTTTTAATCAAATGTTATGGCTGGGAAACTCTGCGGCGTATCTTGGGGGACATGGGTGCAGGTCATTCCTGGAATGACGCGTTATCCGCACAGACAGGGTTGGATCAAGCTGGATTTGAGGCTGACTGGCGCACCAATTTGCAGAAATCCTACCGGTGGATGATCCTGCTGGACGCGCAGACGCTGGTGTTTGGAGGCATGACAGCCTTGGTGTTAATTGTGGGCGTCATGGCCTGGCAGAGAAGACGGCGGATCTATCGGCAATGGGAAGCTGATGGAGAAAATGAAATATTATAAGATCATTTTTAAGTTGTAACAATGCTTAGGAATGGTGCGGAATTATTGAAGAATTTGCTTGCTTTTGAATTAAAATTCTGTAACTTAAACTTATCTGGTGGTAACAAGGGAAGAAGGATCGCGAAGGATGGGCTTCTCTTGTGATGGCGTGTTCATCTTTAACGTAGAGCGGTTGCGAACATGAAGTTCATGATTACCCTCATGACAACCCTGCTGGTTTTAGCGCTGAGCAACATAGCGCTGGCCCAGGGGACCGCGGGTTTTGAAATCCTGCGAGTGCAAGCGTATCCTCGAGGCGCCAGTTTAGGCGGCGCCCTGGTTGCCGATTCGGGGCACATCGAGAGCGTCTATTACAACCCGGCGGGATTGGCGGGATTATCCCAGCGCACGGCGGGCCTCGGCTACATGAATTATCTGCTCGATATCAATTCCGGATATGTTGTCTATGCTGAACCTCACGGTAAAGTCGGGACTTGGAGCGGCAGCGTCATCTACACCAACTATGGCGATTTCGACCACCGCAGCGAAACCGGAGAGGATTTGGGAAGTTTCAAGGTCAACGATTGGGTGATCGGTCTATCTTACGCCAACACTTTCATGGGTCGTTATAGTCTGGGGATTAGCGGGAAGTTCGCCTACTCGAAAATTGAAAATTATGTGGGCACTGCCGCAGCCTTCGATTTGGGAGGCCAAATGGATCTGCTCCCGGGTCGTCTGCGCTTTGGTTTCGGATTGTACAACGTGGGGGTTACTACCAACGCCTATGCCGAAACGAGCGATGACCTTCCCACGTACTTTCGTCTTGGTGTCACCGGCTCCCCCACCGGGCTTCCCGCTGACTTGTACTTTTCCATGACAATCTTTCAGGACGTCGCCAAGAACTACAGCCTGAAAGGGTTCGACGGATCGGATTTCGGGAATTTCCTTGGGGACATCTCCTACAGCTTTGGCGCGGAATTCAAACCCATGGAGACCTTCTACGTTCGCCTTGGCTATGACACGCAAGGTTTGAACCAACGCGTGGGCACGAGGGACGACGCCTTAGCCGGTATCTCGGGCGGCGTGGGTTTCGATATGACCATCGCTCGCCTGGATGTGGGATTGGCATCATACGGAGAAATGGGGTTGGTAACCCGTTCGGCCTTATCCGTGGCTTTCTGACCAACGACCGCCCATTCGATATAGACTTCGTCCGGTTGCGCCTGTCGTAACCGGACGTTTCTGTTTGGAAGCGATTAAACTTTTCCGGCTGATCAGTGTCCAATTATCAGATCCCGGCGAAATTAGAAAACAAACAATGCCTGCTGACGACGACAGAGATTTAGTACAAAAGTTCCAAAAAGGCGATGAAACGGCCTTCAATGCGCTGGTCAGGAAGTACCAGGAACCGGTTTATCAGACGGCGCGGCGACTGCTGGGATCACATGAAGAGGCGCAAGACCTCAGCCAGGAGACCTTCATCAAAGCTTATAGGGGGTTGAAGGATTTTCGCCGGGAAGCGACTTTTTCCACCTGGATTTACCGCATCACCGTCAACCTGGGACTTAATGCCCTGCGTCACCGCAAATTGAGACAATACTTCAGCTTCGGAAATCCGGGACTGACCATCGCCAGCCGCGATCCGGCGCCGGATCAACAGCTGGAACACCACGAGTTGATGAATACCATCGAACAAGCCATCGAGCGATTACCGGCCAAGCAAAAGATCGTCTTCACCTTGCGGTACTTCCAGAATTTACCCCACGCGGAAATCGCCGGGATATTGAATCGAGACGTGGGCACCATCAAAGCCAATTACCACCAAGCCATTCGCAAACTGCAAAAAGCGGTGAAATCATGAACGGCAAGAAGAATAACATAGTTGATTGCCGACATGCTCGGCAAATGATACTGCAATCCTTCGACGAGGGATTAATGGGGAATCCCGCGCCGTCATTGTCTCGCCATTTGGCGGGATGCGGTTCTTGCAGATCCGAATTGGACAAGCTACGACTTCTTTCCGGCGGTTTACAACGCCTGCCGGTTCAAGATCCTGGCGATGATTTTCGGATCAATCTACTCCCCGCAGTACGCTTTAAATTGAAAAGCGGTCGTTCGACTCACCCCCGGCGAGATCTGGCCTGGGCGCCTTCTTTGGGACTGGCAGTATTGC
>JAGVQJ010000122.1 GCA_020051775.1 Calditrichota bacterium
ATCCACCAGGAAGCGAATATCGTCCGGATCATCATCTAAGACCAGCAATCGTTTATTTTCCGAGTTTTGATTCATGTCCCCTCTCCCCCAGCGGCAATTTCAAGATCACCGTCGTACCCAGACCAGGCTGGCTATGAATATCGAATTCGCCGCCATGCAGCTCGGTGATTAATTTTGATTGCGGCAGCCCCAATCCCATGCCTCCAGTTGTGGAAATTCCCGGCTTTAAGGAGGCGGCCAACGCTTCCGGCGTCATGCCGGGACCGTTATCAGCGATTTCGATTTCCGCAAACTGTGCGATCCATTCCTGTCCCTGTCCGCGTAGATTCTCCAGCCTGCTGGTGCGTATGCGGATCTGTCCGTGGGAATCGAGCGCCGCGACTGCATTATCCAACAAGCAGTGTAACAGTATTTCGATTTGATCTCGAGCCGCCCGGATCTCCAAGGGATCGGCTTCGACCTGAAAATCGAATTTGATCTGCCCGGAACCATTCCCACTATACGTCACCAGCACCCGCCGGATGAGTTGATTCAATTCCACCGGTTGGAATTCCATCTTCAGGGTGGAAAAGAGCGAATTGAACCGACCCGAGTATCTCTGCAAAAGGTCCCCTTGAACCTCCAGCGCTTTTAGTGTCTCTTCGTTCAAACCGGAACTGCGCAGGTCGCTGATTTTCGATTGTATGATTCGGGTGCGTTTCACGAAGAAATGGACGATCTCCTGCACCCCTTGAGCCCACATGCTGAGCAATTGTGATCGCCTGCTCCCCGTCTCGTCAGATAGCAGCAGCAAAATCCCGCGCTGGAAAGCCCTCAATCGCACGTGCAGTATTCGTTCCTGCAGACCGCTCCCGGCAGTCAGATTCAATTCCTTCGATTCCAGCTTGCTGTGATTGAAATCACGCGCTTCCGCCTGGATCTTTTCCCTCATCCCGCCGGCCAGATCGCCCAGCAACTTGCGCGCTTGTGGATTGGCTTTTTTGATTTTCCCCCGGCGATTCATCCAGATCACGCCGCAGGGCAGTTCGCGATTGAGAAGTTTCCATTTGAACGGCATGCCCGTGGCTGCAACCAACGACATAACCAGAAATATCAACAGTGCGCCACCGCCGAAAAAGCCTATTTCACGCCAGGGGACCGGCCAGGGCGTCTTGATCAGGCTACCCATCATGAGTGAAGAAACCGTCGTCACCGCCAAACGCGGGCTTTCCAGTGGATACAATTGTATTCCACCTTCAATTTTAAAGAGAGTCTCAAAATTAGTGCCCAATCCCATCAAACCGGAGGCGTTCTGTAATACCAATACTTCACAATTGATAGGGGTTGATAAAGAGTTTACCACGGCATTTAAAGGCGGGTGTTGAAGGGTCATCGTTTCAGCCTGGTCATGCGGGCTGAAGACCTTCAATTTATTCCCGTCTATAATGACGGCTTCCTTTTTTCCATCGCCGTTTGCGTCAAAGGCGTGTAAACCGCACAGATTCGCAGAGAGGTCAAATGAATCCACGCCTACCGGGGGGCAGCCCTTCCAGAGAAGTAACCGACTGAATCCCGTTCCGGCGGCATTGGCGCCGGACACGGTGGCTACGATGGTTCCCTCTTCTTTTCGCTCTAATACTCTACTTACCACATTCGAATTGGCTGATCCCGTTTGGCGGCAGTACAACTCCCGCCCGGTGGCGGCTTCTAAAATGACTAGATAAGAATGATAGTCATCCGTAGAACCGGCGGCCACGTTGTTGCCGGGCGCGGAGGTATCCAGAATTATCTCCTTCTGCCCGTCGCCATTCAGATCCGTCACTTGCAGCGCATTCACCGGGCAGCCGGTATGGTACCGCCACAGCGTGTCGCCGGTGGTAATATCGAAGGCCCACACTCCGCGAAGATGCTTATCGAAAGCTACACAGGCTCGAACCAACAGATCTTCGCGGCCATCTCCATTCACATCTTCGCCCCCCCACAGCTCGAAACTGCCGTCCCAATCACCATTCCTATTAAAATCTTTACCCTGGTAAATTTCCCGGTTCCATAAAACGTCCCGGTCGTGAGCCTCCAATAACGTTAGAACGGCATTGAAATGCCCCTTGGAAGCGACCAATAATCCCTTGGGATATTGCGGGTGACCCGTCCTGGCATCATAGCGATAAAACACCGGCAAGATGCTGCAATATCGCATCTCACTGTTTTTCTGCCAAAGATGCGCCACCATATTCTCGTCGTATAGAGAAAGCGAGTTGGGATACTGTTCAAAGCTGCTGCCATTGTAGGCATAATTCCAGAATTCTGAACGGCCATCGCCGTCCACGTCCGCGAAACCGTAGGTTTCGGTTTTGGAATCAAAGGTAGTGGAATAAGTACTTTTAAATGTGAAAGGGATGTGGTCTGGGTAGACCAATCCGCACCCCGACAGCAGCAGTAGAGGCAGGATCAACACCAGGTATTTGTGGTGAACTCGGTAAATCATGTTTATCTCGAATAGAAATTTTTCCAATTTAATCAATTATCTCGCAAATATCAAGCAGAATAACCGGCAATTGAAAATCTTCTGGTAGGAGTGAAGGGGTAGGTTGCAATATGCTCCCCACCCCTTCTTTGATCGGACCTTCGGCTGCGGAGGTCCTTTCGAAAATACTTGAGCGATAATTAATAATTGAGCATCAGCTTTTTCTACTACAATTGAATGCATTATGTAAGCCAATTCACTATCTATGTGTATCTTATAAAATTATAAAAAATGAAACACTCGAACTGTTAAGCTTTCTTAACACCCCTCCGCATCCTCTGTTAACTTTCCTTAACACCAACACAAAAGGGGTGCAGCCAGGCTACACCCCTTTATTCTCGGCGCAAGATCGCGAAGCATCTTGCGATAAGAGTGACTGTGTCACTTGATCAGCATCATCTTCCTCACCTGGCTGAAGTCACCCGCTTCCATTCTCACGAAGTACAGCCCTGAAGAGAGCGCCGAGCCATCGAAGGTAACCTGGTAATAACCCGGCTCTTTATCGCCTTCTACCAGAGTCGCCACGAGTCTGCCGGCAGTATCATAGACTTTCAGACTGACGTGGCCAAAGGCAGAAAGTTGATAGCTGATGGAGGTTGAAGGATTGAACGGATTGGGTGAGTTTTGGCGCAGGCCGAATTCCTGTGGCAGAGCGAGTGCTTGCATCTCACCATCATTCAGGTACGGCTCGAAGCTCTCGCCGGTATTCGTCCAATCACCCACCCAGGGCCCAGATCCACTGGTCAGCTTGGTAAATGTGAAGCCGGAGGAATCCCATACGATGCTGGGGTAATCGCCCACATAGCCTCGGTAAGTGTACAACCCCGGCGGAGCCGATCCCGGCACCGACTGCGACCGCAGGCGGCTGAAAGTAATGCCCACCGGCAGCGTCAGATTCAGCGGGCCTAAGACCGGGCCGTACCAGCTTAAGTTGGGCAACTGCACCATGATCCAGGCGTCGAAAGTCTGCGGCGTGGAACTCTGGTTGAACACGCTGACATTGTAGCTGAAACTGCCCCCCTGCGATGGGATGACAATGGGAGGGTTGACCGGCGCAATGCTGACTCCTACGTTCGGCAAAGTCGCCGTGCCCACGCGGGAACGCATCATCAGGTTGCCCTGCGTGGCGAACTGGTTCCAGCCGTTAGCGTTATCGAACCACCAGGAACGCCCGGTGGGATTTTGCTGATCCATACAAATACCGGGTGTACTGGGCCGAGTGGGCAGCCACAACGCCTTCACCCAGAAGTCTCCACCATTGATGACCGGCTGGCCCGTGCCCGGAACGTGGAATTCATAGAATTGCTGATTGGGCGCGGTGAAGATGGTGTAGGGCCCGGCGAGAACCGTCCCGGGTGTGCCGCCATTATCCGCCGCGATAGCCAATTGCAGGGAATCCGCCACGTTGGTCATGATCTTCATCGTGTAGACCTTGCAGGGATAGCTGGCCGGCGTCATGCGCACTGCGAACTGGTTGTCGTCCCACGATCCGGAAACGATCCAATTGCTCTCCCAGCCGCCGTCGTCATACAGGATTTCGGTCAACTGCGGATCGGCGGTCACGTAAGCTCCCACATACAGCGAGTAAGGCCCGTACAGAGGCCCTTGGGCGTCGGTCACCCAGCCGCGTAGGGAATACTCATACCAGCCGTTGGGCTGCACCGCGTTGTCCACGTAGCTCTCTGTGCCCAGCGCGACGTTGGTCAGGAACTGCCCATTGCGCCAGAGTTCCAGACCGGCAAAAGTCGGCAGGGGCAGATTATCCACGCCGGAGTCGGGATCGGTCCAGGTCACATGCAGCGCCGAAGCTCCCTGGCGTTCCACCAGCATGTCATTGACCGGAGCCGGGGGCACCGCCAGCGTAGCGTTGATGAAGCTATTGGAGAACTGTTCGGGATTGGACACGATGGAAGCCATATTCTGCGGCCACCAGCCGTTGAACAGGGGATTGCCGAAAGCATCCCGACTGATGCTGAAGGCGCCGATGCCCGGCGATTTATCCGGCCCATACAGAGCCAGGTCGTACACGTTGCGGAAGCTTAACGGGATGGCGAACTCATACGTCACATATCCCGCGGTTTGCGAGAACGCCAATTGCGGACTGGGGAAATAGTAATAGCTCGAACCGTACGGCCCGCCGGAAAGCGACCGGTAGCGCAGATCCGGGCTGCCGGGATGCCAGTATGCCCAGTAGTTGCCTTCGGAACCCGGCACTCCGTAGCCTATCTGTTGCAGTGTCCAGGCGTTGTTGTCGTCATCATCCACGTAGAAACCCATGCCTTCGTTGTCGGCCAGAGCGGTGTTGACGTGATCTTCGCAAGCCACCAGCAACTTATCGGTCTGATCGTTGTATTTCATATAGAGGAACACCGATCCAGGCGCATTGGGCAGGTCATAGCCGAAGACGTCGGAAATGTCAATCCGCACCGCGTCGCTCCATTCCCCCGGAGACAACACGCCGTCGAAGGTGACAGGGACAGTCTGTGCCGTCACCGTTGGGTTGTAGTTCAAGTAGGAAGCATCCAATTGGCCGACTGCCTGATTGGAATAGGGCGATTCCCCCTGTGGATAGAGCGCGCTGACCACATAGTAGTAGGTCAATGTGGGGAATAGGTTGTAGGTATCCGTATAGGTCAGGTTGCTGCCCGGAAGGGTGGCAATTTTAGTGTAGGGCCCTCCCGAGAGCATGGAGCGATAGACGCGAATCGAATCCGGATCATCGGTTTCGTCCAATTCATAGAACGGAGCGAAACCGTTGACTGCCTGCTGGAGAGGCTGTCCAAACGGCGCCTCGGCGGGTTCGTCGCCGGCCGCCACGCGCCTGTCATGCAGCCGATCTACCAGATTGGTTACGGACCACGACAGCTGAATGGAGGAGAGCAGCCCGGAAGTGGCCGCCAGATTGGTCGGCTGGCCGGTGACCGTCGTCAGATTGAAGTTGACTGTAGTCGTGCCGCCTTCGTTGACCACCACGCCTGATTGTGTGCCGGTAGATACCCCCGGTTTACTGGCGCGCACAGTATGCGTCCCGGCCGGGACGTGTAAGATGCCGTACTGTCCGTTGGCATTGGTGTACGCATAGCGATTGGCGTTCAATACCTCGACCTTGACCCCGGCCGCTGACCCGCCGCCGGTCACATTCACCTGCCCCATTATGCGTCCGCCGCCCAAGCTGGCGGTGACGTAATAGGCGTCGCCTCCGTTACCGAACATGCGGTTGTGAACGTGCTTGCCTCCGGCGAAGATCTTCGTGCCGTCCGCCGATAGGTCCACAGAATTGATAGATCCGGGATGATTATAAGTGTAGAACGGATTTTGGGTATACTTCTCGAAAACCCGCAAATCGGGTAACGCATTGCCCATATCGCCCCACGATCCGGCGGCGATGGTCAGTCCGTCATCGGAAATGCCGATGGCGCCTACCATATCACCGAAGGAACTGCTGACCCATAGGGGCGTTCCCGTACCCCAGGTCTCGAATACCGCCAGCTTACCGTCGTAGTCAGCGCTTAAGAAATTCAGCGATCCCGCGGCGACAGTGTTGCCATCAGCCGAAACGGCCACGCTGGAACACCAGTTGCTGGTGCCGCCGGTGAAGGTGTAATGCCACAATTCTATGTAATTGTCATTGGCGCCATCCCAACCGTATACAGTTACCCGACCGTTGTTCAAACTGCCAATGGCGATGACATGACCACCTTGGGAAATAGGTACCGCTGATTCAGTATTATTAGTCTGAGCAGACCATATTTGCACGCCGTTGAGGCAATCCAACACCCATACATTGAATTTTGTATTGATCGTGGTTCTGAATTCACTGACCCGTACTCCGTACCATCCCGACAAAGTGGAAGGTTCCGGAGCTGTGAAGGTCCAGACCGGAGTGGAGCTGAACTGGGAGAAACCCGCAGCTTTGTTCACCCCGCCCACCGACCATGTAGCTACGATCACGTCCCCGTCACTCCTTACCGCCACCGGACCGGCATTTGCTCCAGCACCGTAATCGTAACTCCACTGCAACTGGCCGGCAGCGTTGAACACACGCAGATACTGGTCAGCGCTGAATGCAAAAACCTCCGCATTCCGCGACACGGCTACCTTGGTGTTCCAGGTGTCAACGGCATCATATTGCCAGAGGGGAAGGGACGAGGAGACGTTGTACAGCTCGCACCGTTCGTTATTCAGACTGATGCCCAAAGCGAGAAAGTTGCCGTCCGGCGAGACGGCGCAGTCATTGCACAGACCGGTGCCGTCCCCCGTCTGCCACACGAGCTGTCCGGTGAAATCATCCACCTCGTCGAGGAAAGCAGGAATGGGGACGATTTCAGGAACCGTGACCCCGCTACGACTCCCGGCGAGGGTTTCCAAGCGGGTTTCCAACACCCCATCGTTATTTCTTTGAAATTTCTGCACCCCCGCTTCAGGAGTGCCGGCGGTCGTACTGGCAAAGCAGATCAAGCTCACCAGGATTAAAACCAGAAAAGTGCGCATTGCTCGTCGAGTCATGATCAACTCCTTCTATTAAAATAATTGTCAAGATCTTACCATGCAATTGGAATGCTATCGCAGCCGGAGCGTGTGTAACTTAAACTGATTAAAAATTCCGGCCAATACAATATAGCGAATTTAAAGTCAAAGTCAAGGGTTCGCGTGAAAATAATCGTTTTATTTAAGCGTTGGTTTCAGTATATTTAAAAAAAATCATCCAGGAGAATCAAAATGGTCGTATTACTTCGTGGAGGGTTGTTTCTGATGTTAGCGGCGTCCTTATCCGTGGCCGAGTCGCCTCCGGCTGATATGATTATCAGCGGCGGCCCCATTTACACTCTGGAAGTAAAGTGCCCGCTGGTGGAGTCGGTTGTGGTGCGTGATGGCTTGATCGTTTGGGCCGGTTCGGCGCAGAGAGCCGATTCCTTGAAGGGGCCTGGAACTCGCCTGCTGGATTTGCAAGGCTCCGTGCTGCTGCCGGGTCTGGTGGACTCGCATTGCCACCTGCTTTCATTAGGTAAATCGTTAAACCAACTGAATTTAACTAGCACAATTTCGCCTACGCAGATCCGTGCAATGGTCCTGGCACGCCAGCAGCATACCCCGCCGGGAACCTGGATCGCTGGCCGGGGTTGGGATCAGAACGACTGGCCATCGCCCGAATTCCCTTCCTGGCGCGATCTTGAAGGGACTGAAGCCAATCCGGTCATTCTACGCCGCATTGACGGCCATGCCGCCTGGGTGAATAAAACCGCCTTAGCCCTATGCGAATTGAACCGTGACACCCCCGATCCTCCCGGCGGTCGTCTTCTGCGTGATCCTGATGGCCAACTGACCGGTGTACTCGTAGACAACGCCATGGATCTCGTGTTAAAACGGCTGCCAAAACCTTCGCTGGAAGAGCGGGCGAAGTGGTTGGAAGCGGCAATTCAAGAGTGTCATCGCGTCGGTTTAACCGGTGTGCATGACGCCGGTGTAGACGCTGCCACGCTTGACCTCTATCGGCAATTTCGAGCGGAAGGCCGATTGACGCTGCGGGTCTACGCCATGCTCTCCGACGAGGATCATGATTTCCTTGATGAACAGTTGGAAAAAGGGCCACAGAGCGGCGATCCTTTCCTGACCGTCCGAGCCGTGAAACTTTACGCTGATGGGGCACTTGGTTCTCGCGGAGCAGCCTTGCTGGAACCCTACGACGATGATCCCACCAATTCCGGTCTGCTCATCAATCCCCCCGGCTATCTATTAAATGTGACGAAAAAGGCGCTCAAGGCGGGCTTCCAGGTCTGCACTCATGCCATCGGGGATCGAGGCAATCGGATCACTCTGGATGCCTATGAAGAGGCACAAAGGCAGGCTCCGCCGGGCGATTACCGCCTGCGCCTTGAACATGTGCAAGTGATCTCGCCACAGGATATACCCAGATTAGCCGATTTGGATGTTGTAGCCTCAATGCAGCCCACGCACGCCACTTCGGATATGCCCTGGGCCGAGAAGCGCTTGGGGCCGCAGCGCGTCAGGAGAGCTTATGCCTGGCGCTCAGTGCTGAAAACCGGCGGCCGGTTGGCGTTTGGTTCTGATTTCCCCATTGAATCCCCCAACCCCTTGTTGGGGATTTACGCCGCCGTTACTCGACAGGACACCGCCGGCAATCCGCCGGGCGGCTGGCAACCGGCTGAACGCCTCAACATGCTTGAAGCGATGGCGGGTTTTTCGTCCCAGGCCGCATACGCCGCGTTCCAGGAAGAAAAGCTGGGGACAATTACTGTGGGAAAATTGGCGGATTTCACGGTTTTGGATCAAGATCCCTTTAGCGTTACACCGGCAAATATCCTAAAGATCAAAGTCAAACATACGATCGTGAACGGCGAAATCCTATACACTCAGGATCCGTAAAAGTATGATCGCACAAAAAATATGCAACGTTTTGCGCTTGAAATCGGATAAAAATCTCCTTATATTTGATCAAATACCAACTTATCACATTTCCATTCCAAACTGTGCGGAGGTTTTATGTTGCGTAAAATGTTCCCGCTGATCCTTCTGGCAATGGTGATTCCGGCGCTGGTTGTGGCGGGTATTCATCAGAATCCCAAAACAACCGTCAGCAATTTCCCGATGATCTCTGGCAGCGAACCAACCCTCAATGCCCCGTCATCTCCGGTTTCTTACCCCATTCCGGCGATTGATGAAGTCAACGAAATCATTGGCGACACCTTCAGACTCGGTATCACCTGGTATGAAAATCAGCACAACGGCACCTGCGGCCGCATGAACACCTTAGATCCGGACGGCTGGCGCCAGTTTTCCTGGATGAAGGCCGAAGAATCGGGAGCCATCAACCGCCACATCTGGTGGAACGGCATTGATCCCAATGGAACCCAGGTATTCCCCGGCACCGGCGTAGCGGTAGAATCGTCTAATCGCGGCGGCTTCGTCAACATGGACGTGTACAACAACGGCGCTGCTCTGCCCACCTATCACCAGACTCCCACGCAGGGGGGTGTGAATTTCACCGCCGTTTCTGCCGACCTGGTGCCTCATGCGGGCGCGTTCCTGGACTTTCTGGCGCCTGCTTCGCCGGCTCCTAACGTCATCATTTGGCCGCGCATGCAGCTTTCCCAAAATCAGACGCTGCACATCGTCTCTACGGAAAACTCACCTACCGCCGGCAATGCCCAGCAGCAGTTCTACCTCCCCGCCACCTATAATCCGGGGACTTTATCCGTCACCTACGGCGCCTGGACTTTGATGGACTGGACGCAGACCATTGCCGCCGACGTCAATACCTCGCCGGTTGCCGGCAGCAATAAAACGGTTTGGGCTTGGACCCGCAGCCGTGAGTATGCGATACCCGATCCGACGCTGACCTACACACAGCTCAATAATGACATCCACTACCTGATTGACCTTGACGGCCAAAATCCCGACTTCTCCCAGGCTGTCAATCTGACCAACTTCATCCCGCCGGATCTGTCCCTGTTGCCGGATACCGCCCGGGCCAATCGTGACACCTTGAGAGCGTATACCGACGTGAATTGCTTCATTGACCACAACAATTACGTCCATCTCACCTTCACCACCCGCAGCTACTTCTCCATCGAAGGCACTTCGTACTGGAATGCCAGCTTGATCTGGCACTGGTCGGAACAGTTCCCCGATACTTTCAGCATTATCGGCGATACCTCTTACTATGGCTACCACGACAATATTGACTGCGGCGCCTGGAACGTCATCGCTCAGCGCCCCAGTCTGGGTGAAGATGCCGCCGGAAACCTGTACTGCATGTACCAAGTCTACGATACTGATACTCTGCACCTTACCGTTGCCCCCAACTTCTGGCCCTCGGGTGAAATTTACATGTCCGTATCCACCGACGGTGGTATGCATTGGGCGATGGGCACCAACGTGACCAATACCCGCACCCGCCGAGACGCCCTACCCGGTCAAAGTCTTTCCGAGCTGACCCCCACCATGGCCAAGAAAGTGGACACCTACTGCCACATTCAGTACACTCTGGATACTGATGCCGGTAACATCCTGCAGACGGAAGGTGCTTGGACTGAAAGCAACATCAAATACCATCGCGTGCCGGTCTCGTTGATCCCGACCACACCGCTGGCTCCGAACATCCCCCTGCACGTGGCGCCGTTGTCGGGCACCAATCCGGAACCCCAGCCGGTGCAAGCGCCAAACGCCTTCGCGTTGAAGCAGAATTACCCCAATCCCTTCAATCCTTCCACGGCCATCACCTTCACCTTGGACGCCGTCAGCACCATTACGCTGGACGTGTACAATACCCGGGGTCAGATGGTCACGAATGTGGTCGAAGGCACTTATGGACCGGGCGAACACACAGTTAATTTTGACGCTGTCAACCTGCCCTCCGGCGTTTACTTCTGCAAGCTGACCTCCGGCCAGCGCACTGCTCAGCAGAAGATGGTGCTGATGAAGTAACGCCTCTATCATGCTTAAAACCGCAAGAAGGCGCTCAGTCGAGCGCCTTCTTCATTTCATTTCTCTGAAGGATGATCTTAAAATTCTCTGCGGTCACATTACTTGCCTGGAGGTGTTGCCCAATCAGGCAGAGTTCCGCTTTCCAAAGCTTTGCGCGTGCCGGTATGAACCAAATCCCGCTTGTGATTCTGCATATCTTTCAGTTTACGGCGCTCATCGCTCAGTCGTTGTTCCAACGCGCTGATACGATCTTGTTCAAATTGAACTTTAGCGTCGAATAACTGCCCCATCAGTTCTTCCGCACGACTGGCAATCCCCGGCTTCAGATCGGGTGAATTGGCATTCCGATAATCCTTGGCAAGCTGCTTCAATTGATCG
>JAGVQJ010000049.1 GCA_020051775.1 Calditrichota bacterium
AGCACTTCGAGATAGAGTTCTTCATTCATAGAACTCATGTGACCTTTAGGGGTCTCATGGCCCATGTTGTTGAGGAACTCAATGATGACCGTGCTGGTCTGGTTCAGTTCCTTGGCAATTTTGTAAATTTTATAGTCTGCCAACGATGTACCTCAAGATCCTGAGAAAGGACCTTATTATTCCTCGTAATAAACCGCTAAAGTCTCAATGATCTTTTGGGCTACCTCAACCTCAAGACCGAGAGTTTCCACCAGCTTATCCTTGCCGGCGTCCAAGATCTGCTCGGCATTGGAAAACCCGGCTTCTTTCAGTTTTTCCCTAATCTCCGGAGTCAAGGCTTCCGCCTCGATATCCTCCAGCTTCAACTCGGTCTCTTCTTCTTCGTAGAATTCGGATTCCTTGATGGGCTCTATGGTAACTCCGACCAGCAAAGAAGCCAGGCGGATATTCTGACCCTTGCGGCCAATGGCCATGGACATTTGATCATCAGGGATAACGGCAATATTGCGCTTATTTTCCTCGTCCGGGATCAGTTCCAACGGAGTCACCGGCGCCAACGCGCGATGAATCAATAAGCTGCGATCATTGGTCCAATGAACAATGTCAATTTTTTCATTATTCAATTCCCGCACAATCGCCTGGATGCGCACTCCTTTAAGGCCGACGCAAGCGCCCACCGGATCAATGCGTTTATCATTGGATTCGACGGCAATCTTGGTGCGGTCGCCTGGTTCGCGCACTATTTTGCGGATTTCAACAATCCCGTCAAAAATTTCCGGGACTTCCAACTCGAACAGGCGTCTTACGAAGCTGTTATCGGCGCGGCTGACGATAATTTGCGGTTCCTTGGTTGTCTTTTCCACCGACTTGATGATGGCTCGCACCGTGTCGCCACGGCGGTAGCGTTCATTGTACATCGCCTCTTCGCGAGGCATAACGACTTCAGTCTTATCCACATTGATGCGGATTTCATGCCGATTGACCTGGTGGATGTCCCCCATGATGATTTCGCCGATGCGATCGGAGAATTCTCGAAATACGTTGTCCTTTTCCACCTCTTTGATCTTCTGGGCCAGATTCTGTTTGGCGGCGGTGACCAGGCGCCGTCCGAAAGTGCGGTAGTCTATGATCTCCACGAACTCGTCGCCCACCTCGAAATCAGGATCAACTTTTCGGGCGTTGCTCAAGGCGATCTGGGTCACCGGTTCCAGGACAGCGTCATCCTCAACAATTTCTTTCTCACAGTAGATTTCGATGTCGCCCTTTTCCAGGTTGAAGATGACGTCGAAGTTGTCGGCGCTGCCATATTTCTTCTTCAAAATGGAGAGGAAGACGCTTTCGATGATATCCTGAAAGGCCTGCTTCTCCATGTGCCTTTCGCGGATCAGGTGCGAAATGGCGTCAACAATTTCGTGGTTCATTGCACGAAACTCCTGCTCAGTGTGCTCATGGGGGGTCCTTTATTTGTATATGACCAATGACCAACGTCTGGGGTTAGAATTTCGGGATGACGACGATTTGACGTACAGCTTCCTGCATGAAGGTGCGGGTTTCGTTTTCCCCGGCGACTGTCACGCTGGAATCGTCGGCGGCCAGTAGCTCGCCCACCCAATCAAGAGTTTGCTCCTGCTCCAGGTAGCGAATTTCTACGCGGCGACCGACATTCTTATTAATCTGCCACTGCTCCAAGGGATGTTCCATCCCTGGCGAGGAGACTTCCAGGCGGTAATCGGGAAATTCGTGCGGATAAGAATCCAAAAGATCGGTGATGACCCGCGATAAGCCCGCACACTCATCAATCGTGATGTTGTGGTCTTCGGCGTCAGCCATCACGCGCAGGATATGCCGGCCCCGCGCCGGTTTCCACAGCGCACCCAGCAAATGAAATCCCTGGGCTTCCACTAAAGCCCGGATCTTATCTTCTAACTCCAATGAATTCAAGGCGTTCGCTAAGTTCAAACAAAAAAGTGGGACAGACTGACCCACTTACAGCAATAATTTAAGACATTGTCGGTTGGAAATCAAGCAAATTCTCGACAAAATTTCAAATGAACCATCGGCCCATGCGGGTGATTGGGGTGCGGAAAATAATGACGCAACAAGGGGCCTTGGCCCCTTGCTTCCATACTTTGCACTGATTTAAAATCTCGTCTCAGATCCTGTGCAGGAACCTGAGCATCAGGATTAAGACCTGGTTACGCTTCTTTAGGATTTGGCCTGCAACTGAGCCATACATTTCTCAGCCTTCTGTGCATAAGAAGTCTTCGGATTTTTGTCGCGAATCAGTTGATATTGTTCCTTGGCTTTCTGACTATTCCCGGCCAGCTCGAAACAACGCGCGGCATCCAGCCGGAATCCGGGGTAGGTGAAGGCATCAGTCTTGGCTGTGGCGGCTTTCAAGTAAGTTTCAGCCGCTTCTTGATAGCGTTTTAAGTCTTCTAAAGCGGCGGCCTTACCGGCCAGGGCGGACGGGTATAAATACCGATTTTTGCTGCCGCGCTTCACAAAATCATCAAAAGCTTTCAAAGCTTCATCTGGCTTGTGGGACATCGCTTTTAATTGGCCGACGTAGAACTGTGCGTCATCGCCGGCGCGAGTGCCGGAAAAGCGTTTGGCCATATCGGCGAGTTGTTGTGTGACCGAGCTGGGATCGCCGGTCTGAGCTTTGATCATGGTCATGGAGAGTTCCGTGGCGGCTTGGGTTTCAGTCTGCGAACGAGATCTCACCCAAAACGCGGCCAGCGCCACCACCAGGATCACGACGCCGCCAACCTTCATCACGGTCTTCTGGTTCTCTTCGATCCACTGGCGAGCCTTGAAATAACTGACGACAAATTTATCCTCTTTCAGTTCCTTCTTCGTGAATCGTTTGACACCTTTAAAGCCTTTGGCCATGAGTTCCTCGCAGCGGGTTTAGGATGATAAGGGGCTAAAATCATTATATGCTTGAAGAATATCTTGGTTCCTAATTTTACCTGAAAAAAATGCGTCGTTATATCCATTTATTTTTCTTGAACAGGTATAGCATCCATCCGGCAATGACAGCCATAAGCAGTAGCGCTGCCGGGTAACCCCAAGCTTGACGCAACTCGGGCATGAAGTGAAAATTCATCCCCCAGAGACCCGCCAGAAAGGTCAAGGGGATGAAAATCGTGGCAATGATGGTCAAGACCTTCATGACCTGATTCAAACGGAAACTGACGCTGGAAAGATACAGATCCAACATGCCGCCTAGCATGTCGCGGAAGGTTTCCACCGTATCCATCACTTGGATGGTGTGG
This sequence comes from Calditrichota bacterium, assembly GCA_020051775.1. Taxonomy (GTDB): domain Bacteria; phylum Electryoneota; class B3-LCP; order B3-LCP; family B3-LCP; genus JAGVQJ01. Next base: position 3,282 of record JAGVQJ010000049.1, read on the forward strand.
TCGTAGAGGTCACGCAAATAGATTCGCGTACCGTGATTCATGAGCGGAAACTCGCCGCGTTCCAGGCCGCCGACCACCTCGCGCATCGGCCAAACCGATTTGCGCAGGAAGATATTCTCACGCCGTAACTGATGAACCTGGCGCAGCACTTGCGGCTGCACCCCGGTCACCAACTCGTCCTCTAATTCCTCGATGTTATCGCCCAGCCGCTCCATGATCACAAAGTAGTTATCCACCACAGCATCCATCAGGGAATAAGCCAGGAAATCCGCTTCGCTTTTGCGCAGTCGTCCCTTACCAGCGCGCAGAGCTTCGCGCACCGGGTTGAAGACATCGCTGCCTTTCTCTTCTTGGAATGAAAGCACGAAACCTTTTCCTAAAACGAGACTTACCTGTTCCGCCAGAATCTCGGAAGATTTCTCGTCCCAGGTGAGCATTTTCAAGACGACAAGGAGATAGCTCTCGTAATCTTCCAGTTTGGGGCGCTGGTCTGTGTTGAGTATGTCTTCCAGCACCAGAGGATGGAGATGGAATTGTTGGCCGATCCGGGCAATCAGCTCGGTGTCATGCAGTCCGTCCACGTTGATCCAAAGCACACCCGGCCGGTCGGTTGGAACGAAGGCGTCTGCGGCAGTCGAGGCGATCTTCTCCGCGCAGTGATCCACATCACAAGAGAAGATGGTGATCAGCGGCGTTTCGAGTTTCTGTTCACCGATGTGCACCAGAGATCCCGGAGGCAAGCCCAGGGTTCGGCTGACGTCTTTGGCGTACTTGGGCATTCTAACCGATTTATAAGGAATTAGGTGTTGATCGGACGGAATAGGAAGTAGGTCCCGCGCGGGTGAAACTTCCGGTACAGCGGAAGAATCGCATTCTTAAGCATCGGTTTCCACGGCTTCCAGTAGACCAAACTGGCGTAATGCAGACTTAAGGGGATGCGCACCGGTTCCAATCCGACTTTAGCCGCCATAGCCATAATCGCACGGGGATTGAACGAGTTCAGATGTTCTAAGGGGCTGACCTTGTTCAGAGAATTATGAGAATACTTGGTTGCTTTCCAGTCCGGACATTTTAGCTTTCCCGGAATATCGCTGCCGTTGGGCGTGGCGATTTTAAGCAATCCTTGAGGCGTCAATCCCCGGCGCAACTGCTGCAAAGTCTTCAGCGGCTCGTCCAGATGCTCGAAAACCTGCTCGGTGCTGATGAAATCGAAGCGACCCTGCGGAATGTCATCCCATCCGACAACGCCGATACCCAGAGATCGTGCATGTTCGATTTGTGGCTGGGAGAGTTCATATCCCCAAACCTGGCAGCCGAATCCCTGGACGACCTTGCACCAATGCCCCCATCCCATGCCGAAATCGAGCGCCCGGATTTCCGGAGCCGGTTTATCCAACAGCTTGACGAAGAGCATCGTTTCTTGCAGGTACTGGCGGGTGAAATCGAAACTCTTGACGTGATGGGTGGTTCCCTGGTGGGGGTCAATCCATTCCTCGTAGAGCTTCTTCAGCAAGAAATTATCAGGGATTTCCACCTGGAAAATCAGGCTGCAATCCTGGCATTGATCCAGGGTAAAGGAGACCCCAGCCAGAAGGGTGAAGGCGTCGTCGCCTAACCGTTTATAGAAGGATCGCAGGTAATCGCTGATGGGAGGTTGGTCATAGGGTTGGGCGTAGAGCGTGCGCCGCCGCGGCGAACCACAACCGGGGCAGGCTTCGCGTGAACGAAAATGTTCAATAGGCATGAATTCTCAACGAATATAACAGAGCTTCTGCACGGCGTTCCACCGGCCTGCGCTCACTTGGATGAAATAAATCCCCGAGGCTTGACGATCCAGATTGACCGTTAATGAATGGCGTCCGGGCGTCTGCCAACCGGGAGTGAGTTCCATCACCCGCCGACCGGACAGATCGTATATCGTTGCGTGCACCCAATTGGCCGTCGGCAGGTCATAATTCAGCCGGGTAAGGCCGTTAAAAGGATTAGGATGCGGTTCACTCAGCCGGAACTCCGAAGCGATCGAAGTAGGATCATTTTCGGAAGCAGAAAGGGAATCGTCCACCTTCTGAAAAGGAAAAACGTCCGAACTGTAGAAAGAGTTGGGGTAATTCCCCACATAAGCGGTAACGTAATAGACGCCCTGCGGGAAGGTATCAGGTATCGCCAGAGATTTAGGTTCATTGAACGCGGTTTGCGGCGGCATCACGAGGTCGAAGGTATCCAAAGGAGAAATGATCTGGCCGTCGGGCATGGTGATGCTGGTCCACGCTGTGACAAACTGCGTCCCCGATTCGTAGTTTTGAATGCTCATGGTGTAATCCACAAGGCCGCCCTGTACAGGAACATAGACGGGAGGGTTTTGCGGGTACAACGCCATGACGACATTGTACCAAGAGCCAACATTGAAATAGCAGTACAGACCTCCGGACATGCAACCCACCAGGAGATCCTGCGAACCGTCGCCGTTCAAGTCGCCGAAACAGGGAGCGGATTGATCACCGAAATCCCATTCCCGGTAGACTGGCGTGACTAATGTCCAGGAAGGCAGAATGTGCGTGCCGGTGTTGCGGTAAAAGATCAGATTGCCGGCGTTGCTGCCGTCGCCGACCAACAGGTCGAAGTCGCCGTCGTTGTCCAGATCGCAGAAAGCGGGCGCATAATGCGTGCCTACGGGAGTCGTTCCCAGCGGGATAAAGCCCAGATCCGTCCAATCCGGGATCGTGGGAGACCCGTCGTTGCGCAGCCAGCGAATGGCGCCGGGATTCAACGGCGGCGTTCCCGTCTGCGCCCCGACGAACAGATCGAAATCGCCGTCATCGTCAATGTCTATAAAAGCGGGAGCGGAATTCAAACCCACGTCCACGCCGGTGTAATTGAGGATCGGATTGGCCCATTGGGCGGCCTGCGGAGTGCCGGTATTCTGGTAAAACGTCAACGTTCCATCGGCACTGCCCACTACGAAATCCGGGTCGCCATCGTCGTCCACGTCGCAGAATGCCGGAGCCACCGGTTGCGGCAGGGCGATGCTATTGTAAGCTGTATCGGCCACATGCCAGGCCGCGGAATCGGCAGAGCCGGTGTTTTCCAGGAAAATCATCCCCTGCTGCAGGCGCCCGACGAATAGATCAAGATCGCCATCCGCGTTAATATCCACCAGCGCCGGTATAGTCAGATATCCGAGATCGTAATAAGCCAGGTAATCCTGCGTCAACTGGTAGCGAGGATCGCCGGTTGTTCCGGTGTTGTGCCAGTAACTCAGGTTGCCGGAGGCTTCCCCCGACACCAGGTCCAGAAGCCCGTCGCCGTTTAAATCCCATACCGTAGGAGCGCCGTTGTGGTTGACCACCGCCGCCTGCACTGAATCTGCGAAGATGGGATTCAGAGGCGGGCCCTCGTTCATGAAGTAATAGATGGGGCCGTCTTCGCTGGAAATCAGCAGGTCGGGCAGGTTATCATCGTCCAGATCCTGCGCCAGCACGGTGGACTTGGTGTTGACGTCAAAGTCCTGATATTGGGAATCCGCCAGCACGAAGGTTGGGCTGCCGGGCAAGCCTTCGTTGCGATAAAAAAAGAGGTGGCCTTCGTTGCAGCCGATTAAAAGATCGTCCCGCCCATCGCAGTCCATGTCGCGGAAGGTCGGAGTGGAATGATAGCCTATGTCAATATCGGCGTAGACTGAATCCACGAAGGTCCAGTAAGGAAGAATATTATCGCCGTCGTTGCGAAAGAACCACAACGTGCCCAGTTCGTTGCCCAGGTACATATCCATGTCGCCATCTAAGTCGCCATCCCAGAAGGTTGGAGCGCACTGCTTGTAGACGTCAATGGAATCCAAGGCCGAAGTGACGAACTGCCAGTTCGGAGGATTGCCGCCCAGATTGCGGAAAAAGTTCAAATAGCCGTCGTGTTCGCCGACGAACAGGTCGCCGTCGCCGTCGCCGTCAATGTCCACCAGGGCCGGTTTGGTGTAATCCGCGCCGCCGTGCCACAAAGCCAGATTGACGTTGTCCAGCGTCCCCTGCACCTGCCGCTGCCAGTTGATCTCCTGCGAACGCCCTACCTGCAGGCCAACACCAAAAGTCAATATTACGGATAAAATCATCCACGCACACGTTCTCTGCATCGCTTCCCTCAAAGCTTAATTATAATAATTTACGGAATTTCAGGGGCAAAGTCAAGACAAAATCTTGCTCTCCAAAGGGGAAAGAGTAAAATAACCATGAGGCAGCTAAGTTTTTACGGGGAAGGGAGGAGGTGGTTGGGGGGAGGTGACTTAGGGTTAGGGAAATTGGTTAGTAGATGGTGGGGCAAGCGTCCCCGCTTGCCGCTGTGTTAGGTCTTTTCCCGCAGGGACGGCTGCGCGAGCGAAGCGGCGACCTGACGCATCTTTTCTTACTAGCCCCCAGCCCCTAGATCCTATTTTAACAGCACCATCTTCTGCACCGCTGTGAACTCGCCGGCCGTTAATCGGGCGAGGTAAACGCCGGAGGGGAGGTTGCTGCCGTCGAAGGCGGCCTCGTATGAACCAGCTTCCAGCCAACCCTCGCGTAGGGGTCGGCCTTGCGCCGACCCGACAGAACGGCCGGACACGTCAAACACCTCCAACCGCACCATACCTGCCTGGGGCAGATCGAAACGGATCGTTGTGGAGGCGTTGAAGGGATTGGGACTCAAAGAAGTTATGAGTGCTGAATTATGAGTGATGAATGGGTTTTCGGCTTCGCCGGGGAAGGGTGCACCGGTACACGAAGCCTCCCAAACAGTAGCGCCGCCGTCCCTGGTGGTGGATTTGGTAAAAGAGAAAGCGCTGGAATCTATGGCAGGATAAGTGTAGGTTGTATTGGCGTAGCCGATATAGCTGTATTCTCCTGCCGGCCAGACGCCGGGGATGGATTGCGTGCGTAGCCGAGTTAAGGTCTGACCCACCGGCGGGTTGATGGTGATAGGTCCCAGAGTGGGATCCGTATAGCTGCCATCCGGGTATTTGATCCTCGCCCAGACGGAGAACGGAGTTTGCACCTGCCCGTTGTGCACGACCGAGGCATTGAAATCGAAGCTGCCGCCGTTGGCGGGGATTATGATGGGAGGGGAGAGGGGGGTGAGGGTGATGGAAATTGGAGATTGGGAATATTTTATTGTAAGATAGTCGTAACCATAATTATTTGGATCAGTATCACTTTCGCCCGTTACAATTACGCTCCCATCAGAATCCACGGCAATCGCTCGAGCATAATCATATCCCGCTCCGTCGTATCTCACTGCCCAAAGTTGCATGCCATCGGAGCCATATTTGATCGTAGTGTAATCGCCTTCGGACAAACCGGATTCGCTCATTCCAGTTACATATATATTCCTTTCATCATCTCCTGCGATGCCAGACGCCTCATCGTAAGTAGATGGAGGCGTGCCAAGCGTCGAGTACCAACCATTATAGGGATTGAGCCACAACTGTTCGCCCATAGTGCTGTATTTGATAGTAATGTAATCATTCGAATAAGTTGGATTATAATAAAGCCCATAACCGGTAACGTAAACTGTTCCCTCGGTATTTACGTATAGGGCTTTTGCTCTTTCAGTAGAGTTTCCTGGGCCATCATAGCGCTGCACCCATTGTACCGAACCATCCGTGCTGTATTTAATGGTTAAGAAGTCATCAAAGTATGGCCAAGATGTATTGTTGGTACTCTCGCCAGCAACATAGACATTCCCGGATGAATCGATTCCCAACGCGTTCGGTTCATCATACTGATGATTTGGACCGTCATAGATTGCCATCCATAACTGCTGGCCGTCTGGATTGTATTTTATCGTTCGGAAGTCATAGTTAAGCATACCTGCTATTATGACATTATTTTCGCTATCCAACACAATCTTGCACGGTGTATAGGAATTATATGACGCGCTGTCTCCTGGACTGGTTGCGATCCATTGTATGGCGCCATTCTGATCATATTTTATTGTAGTCAGACGGGGGATAGAATTTACGGTACAGTATCCGGTGACGTATACGTTATTGAAAGTGTCAAGAGTCAAGGACTTGGCCCGGTCATCCCCATTGCCAGGAGAATTGTAATGAGCTTCCCAAAGCTGGTTACCATGGTTATCATATTTCAGGGTTATGTAATCACCGGATCCATGCCCCGTAACGTATACATTTTCAGAACAATCCAATTTAATATCAGAGGCTTCATCATACATCGCAGAATCATATTGCACTACCCACAGTAATTCGCCATTCGAGTTGTACTTGACTGTTAAAAAATTATAATTCTGAGGCCACACTCCAAAAGTTGTTCGACCAGTAATATAGACATTATCTTGTGAATCCAAGACC